>JBFIQU010000051.1:0-11253 GCA_041609395.1 Acidimicrobiia bacterium
CCCTCCATGATGTGGGTTTCGTAGCGTATCGAACGTATGTTCGATTAGCAAGAGCTACTAGCTCGCCGCTACGAGCTACGGCGCTTGTTGGTTTTCCGGAGTGTGGGGAAGAACAGCCAATAGCAAACCGCCGGGCCACGTGGCCCGGCGGTTCCATTGCTCATTGCTCGGCTCGTCGCCGGCGGAGCTTCATTAGCCCTCGAACTGCTCCTCGAACGAGACCTGGCGACGACCCGATTCCGAACGAGCTTCCTCGCGAGGCTTGCGGTCACGACCACCGTCGCGGCGGCCTCGATCCCGGTTGCCCCGGTCCCCACGATCGCGATCCCGCCCACCGCGCTCTCCGCGGTCGCCACGGTCGCCACGGTCGCCACGGTCGCCACGGTCGCCACGGTCGCTGCGGTCGCCGTTGTCACGCTTGCGCTCGGCGCCGGAGTCTCCACCACCGTTCTCGACGCCGGCCATGTCGAGGCTGACCTTGCCCCTGTCGTCGATCTCGCGGACGATCACCTTGACCTTGTCACCGAGATTGAGTTCGTCTTCGACCCTGTCGATGCGACGGCTGCCGCCGATCTTCGAGATGTGCAGAAGCCCGTCACGACCCGGGAGGATGTTGACGAAGGCGCCGAACTTGGTGATGTTGACAACTTCACCTTCGTACTCCTTGCCGACCTCGGCCTCGGGCGGGAAGGCAATCTGCAGTACGCGCTCCTTGGCTGCCTCGAGTGCGAGGCCCTCGGTAGCCGCGATGCGCACGGTGCCGTCGTCCTCGATCTCGAGTGTGGCTCCGGTCTCTTCCTCGATCTCGCGGATGATCTTGCCCTTCGGGCCGATGATCTCGCCGATCTTGTCCTTGGGAATGGTGACGGCCTCGATACGAGGAGCGAACTGCGACAGCTCCTTGCGCGGGCCGTCGATTGCCTGCGTCATCACATCGAGGATGTGCAAGCGAGCTTCCTTGGCCTGCTCCAGCGCTCCGGAGAGCACCTCGGCGGGCAGCCCGGAGATCTTCGTGTCGAGCTGGAGCGCCGTGATGACACCGGCCGTACCGGCGACCTTGAAGTCCATGTCGCCCAATGCATCCTCGGCACCGAGGATGTCGGTCAGGGTGACGAACTTGCCGTCGGCGGCGATCACGCCCATGGCGATCCCAGCTACTGCATGTTCGATCGGTACGCCTGCGTCCATGAGCGAGAGGCTCGAACCGCAAACCGACGCCATCGAGCTGGAGCCGTTCGACGCCAGCACCTCACTCACCAGGCGGAACGCATACGGGAAGCCCTCGGCCGGCGGTATCACCGGCAGCAGCGCTCGCTCGGCAAGCGCACCGTGACCGATCTCCCGACGCTTCGGACCGCGCATGAACCCGGTCTCTCCCGTCGAGAACGGCGGGAAGTTGTAGTGATGCATGTAGCGCTTGCTCTCCTCGATCGAGATCGTGTCGAGCATTTGCTCCATGCGGAGCATGCCGAGCGTAGTCACATTGAGAACCTGGGTCTCGCCGCGCTGGAAGAGACCGGAGCCATGGGCCCTGGCCACCACGCCCACCTCGGCCGTGACCTCGCGAATGTCGGAGGGGCCCCGTCCGTCGAGGCGAACTCCGTCGCTGAGCACGCGGTCGCGCATGGTCTTCTTCATGACCGCCTTGAAGGCGTTCTTGGCCTGGCGCTCCTGATCGGGATCGTCTTCCGGCAGGCCCAGCGACTCGATCACGGCTTCACGGGCTTCGCTCTCTGCGGCCTGCCGCTCTTTCTTGTCGGCAATCGTGACGATGTGTGCAATGCGCTCCGACGCCGCGGCCGCCACCCGTTCGTACATCTCTTCGGTGTAGTCGACCGCCACCGGCCACTCCACGGACGCGACCTCGCCGACCTTCTCGGCGAGTTCGAGCTGCATGGCGATCAGCGCCGCAATGTGCTCCTTGGCCTCTTCGAGACCACGGGCCACGGTGGCCTCGTCGCTCGGCACCGCACCTTCGGCGATCAGCCGCATGGCGTCCTCGGTGGCACCGGCCTCGACCATCACGATGTCGATGGAACCTTCGTCGTTGCGGGCTCCGACGACCACGAGGTCGAACACCGACTCATCGAGGTCCTCGAACGTCGGCATGGGGATCCATTCCCCGTCTTTCAGGGCCATCCGAACCCCGCCGAGCGGACCTTCGAACGGAATGGGACTGATGGTCAACGCAGCAGAGGCAGCGTTGAGCGCGATCACGTCATAGGGATTCTCCATATCGACCGAGAGAATCGTGGCGATGATGTGGGTTTCCGAGCGGAACCCGTCGGCGAACGAGGGGCGCAGCGGACGGTCGATGAGCCGCGCGGTGAGAATCGCCTTTTCGGTGGGACGTCCTTCGCGGCGGAAGAACGACCCGGGAATCTTCCCGGCTGCATACATCCGCTCTTCTACGTCGACGGTGAGCGGGAAGAAGTCGATGCCTTCCCGCAAGCTGCGGGAGGCGGTTGCGGTGGCGAGCACTTCCGTGCCGCCCATGCTGATTACTACGGCGCCGTCGGCTAGACGGGCCAGCTTTCCGGTCCGGAGGACGACGTCTTTGTCGCCCACCTGACCGCGTACCTGGATCTCCGGCACGCTATCTCCTTGTGTTTGGGGAGAGCGGCCAATTACCAGTGGTCACCCCTCGCTTGGGGACGGCGAGGGATCGCCACTGACAACTGACCGGGTCTCCCAGGTTCGTTCAATGACGCGAAGAAGGCGACCGGTTGGCCGCCTTCAACGTCAACGACGCAGTCCCAGTTTTGCGATGAGGCTTCGGTATCGCTCGACGTCTTGATTACGAAGGTAGTCGAGCAGACGCCGGCGCTTCCCAACCATCATCAACAGGCCTCGCCGGCTGTGGTGATCGTGCTGATGCACTCGCAGGTGTTCGGTGAGGTGGTTGATCCGTTCGGTCAGCAGTGCAACCTGGACCTCGGGTGACCCGGTGTCCGTTTCGTGCGTTCCGAACTCGGAAACGATGGTGGTTGTTTCTTTCATGGGAAAGGATGCGCGCGTTGACGTCGCGGCACGCCGCAGTGTACCAGGTCGCCGGTCAACGCCAATTCGACGCGCCGGGGGTTACGCAACGCCGTCTCCGACCGGGTACCCTGGTCTGATCCGTTGGAGGAGGTGCTCCACATTGAGCGATCGTCGCATGTACCAGCCGGAAATCCGCCACGTCCCCCCGACCGAAGCACAACGAATGGTCGAAGCGGGGGCGTTGTTGATTGACGTACGGGAACTCGACGAGTTCCAGCAGGTCCGGATTCCGGGAGCCCAATTCATGCCCCTCTCGGACATCAACAGCTGGTACGCCGATCTTCCGACCGATCGAACCGTCATTCTCTACTGCCAGACCGGATCCCGCTCGGCGCAGGCGACCGGCGCCCTCACCTACCAGGCCGACTTCACCAACGTCACGAACATGGACGGGGGCATCGTCGAGTGGTATGAGATGGGTCTGCCGGTATCGACCGCACCCGTCGAGACCTCCGGCTACGGCCTGCCGTTCGCCGAGATGGAGCCCGACCTCGCCGCCAAGGAGATCGAAAACGGCGAGCTGCGCTGGATCGTCGATGTGCGACCGGAGCCCCAGTACATGACGGGGCACGTCGCAGGCGCTGCAAACATCCCACTGGAACAGCTTCCGATGCGCTACCACGAACTCCCCCGCGCCGAACCGGTGCTGATCACCTGCGACCGGGGCGAGGTGAGCGACATGGCGGCCCGGCTCCTCGTCGACATCGGATTCAGCGATGTGCGCACGCTCCACGGCGGGATCGAAGCGTGGCGCTACCACGACCTGCCGCTCACCGTCACGTAACGAGGACGTGAGACCCGCCTCCCACGCTCTTCACCTGATCCGCGTGGTGAACCCGCCAGCGCGGCTCCGGCCATCGGCATCCCCGATGTGACTCGATCTCGGCAGCGATGCACGCCGCCACCTCCGGATGGTGCAGAACCGATTCGTGCGCCTCGTGGATTCTCTGCACGGCTTTGCCGACGTCCGGAAGCAGCAGGAGCGGGTGCCGGCCACCGTCGTCGAGGTCGAACACGCGCAGATCCCGCGGCTCGTCGGTGAAGTTGGTGACGAGAGCGTCCGGGTTGCGGATGACGACGACATCGATTCCGGCTTCGAGGCCCAGTCCGTGCCGGGTGTCGTGGCATTCCCACGCCGTGCACCGGCGCGGGTCGTAGCCCCCGTCGCTCGGAACTTCGTCGATAAAGACCCCGGCACTCTGCAGCAATCCGAGCGCCCCCCCGGCCATCGGCGGATCCAGCAAGGCAGCGCCTATCACCGGTGGCGGCGCAGCGCCGAGACCGTCCCAGGACGCCACCAGTTCTGCGATCGCGACCCCACCCTTGGAGTGACCGACGAGGTAGATGGGCCGATCGGTTCCGAGTTCGTTGATCAGGTTCGCCACCCCGCTGGCGATGTCGCCGCTGCGAGCGCGCCGGGCGGCCGCCTCGTGAGTCGAGCCGGGATGCAGTGTGCGGTAGTCGAACTCGACATAGTCGCCGGGGACGAGCCCCATCGCCGCAATCAAGCCCTCGAACGTGCCCGACTCGGCGGCCCCATGTCCCGGAACGAACACGATCAACGGACCAGCTCCGCCGACGCCGGGACGCCGCGACAGCTTCTGGACGGCCGTGATGACGGCGGCGGCCATGCCCAGATAGAGGAGGCGGAACGTGCCGGCGACGCGAGTTCGATCCGGGGTCGGGACGTCTGTCGGAATGGCAACCGGCCCGGGTGGCGGCTGGGGCCGGGGTTGATAGGCCGGGGCGGGATCGGGTAGCAGGCTGAGTCCGTCGGCGGGGGCGATCGGTGGAGAGGCGCCAAGAACGAACAACAAGAGCAGAGTCGGCATCCGGACTCCTTCCAGGGGAAGGGCGGGGCCGGGCCGGATCAGCATGAGGTACCCGCATGCTCGCGTCAAGGGAGTCGACTACGTTGGACCGATGCCCGAGTGCAACGTTGTCTGGGGTGCCAACGGCCTCGCCGCCGCGCCGGCGGACGCGGTGATCGTCATCGTGGACGTGCTGTCGTTCACGACGACGGTCGGTGTCGCCGCCGATCGGGACGCCTATGTCGTGCCGGCCCCGGACCAGACCACCGCCCGCCGGATCGCCGCCGAATCCGGCGCCGAACTCGCCGGGCCGCGCCGGACGACCGCTGCCGGAGGCTTCTCGTTGTCGCCGGCCGGCATGACGAAGATCCCGGCGAACACGACGGTGGTCCTGGCGTCACCGAACGGGGCGACGCTCTCGGCGGCCGCAGCAGAGCGAACGGTGGTCGTGGCCGCAGCGCTTCGCAACGCGACGGCGGCAGCTGCCGCCGTGGCCGCTGCGGAACGGGTCGTTGTGGTGGCGTCCGGTGAACGCTATCCGGACGGCACGATCCGCTTTGCCCTCGAAGACTGGCTCGGAGCCGGGGCCGTCGCCGCTGCACTCGGCAACCACACCCTCACCCCCGAAGCCGGCGCCGCCGCCGCCGCATTTACGAGGTATCGCGACCGGCTCCATGAGGTGCTCAACCGAATCGAGTCCGGCCGCGAGTTGGTCGAAGCCGGATACCCAGACGACGTTGCGATCGCCGCGCAGCTCGACGTCAGCGACCGGGTCCCGCGACTTCACAACGGCCGCTACGGCGTGTGATCATCGAGAGGCGAGCTGGGCCCCGCCCTGTTCAACATCTTTCCGGATCTGGGCGACCAACTCGTCGACTCCGTCGAATTTCCGTTCCGGCCGCAGCCGGGAGACGAAGTGCACCTCGATATCGGTGTCGTAGAGGTCGAGATCGACATCGAGCAGGTGAGCCTCGACCACGAGGCCTCCGCCGCCGAACGTGGGACGCACGCCCACGTTCACGACCGCGGGGAATCGCCCGCGGACCGTATCGACCTCGGCGGTGTAGACCCCGCGGGCAGGAACGGCGAACCCTTCCGTAGGAGCGATGTTCGCCGTCGGAAACCCGATGCTGTGTCCGCGCCGATCGCCCTCGACCACGGCTCCCTCGATGGCGAAGGGACGACCCAGCAATTCCGCCGCCAGCACGACGTCGCCGGACGCGATCGCCGATCTGATCATCGTCGACGACACCGGCGTGCCGTCGCCGAGCAGCGGGATCTCCTCGACGAAGTAACCGAGTCCCAAGCCCAGGTCCCGCAGCAGGTCGACGTCGCCCGACCGACCTTGCCCGTAGCGGAAGTCGGACCCGACGGCGATCACCGTCGCTCCCAGGGCACCGACGAGGACGTCCGCGACGAAATCCTCGGCGCCGAGCGATCGCACCCCGTCGTCGAAGGGCAGCACCGCCACAGTGTCGACACCGAGACCATCCAGGAACCGGATCTTCTGGCCGAGGGAGGTCAACCGAGCGGGAACCCGATCGGGAGCGACCAGCTCCAGAGGATGCCGGTCGAACGTCATCACGGCCACGGGGAGGCCCCCGAGTTCGACGGCGCGGTCGCGCAAACCCGCCAGCACTGCCTGGTGGCCCCGATGCACGCCGTCGTAGACGCCGACGGTCACCGCCGCTCCCCCTTCCGGCGGCACCCAGCCCTCGTACGGCCCCTCCAGCAGGTTCATCCGAACACCACCTCGGCACGGGCCTTGCGGCCGTCGCTGCGATACACCGCCAGGAATTCGCCGTGTTCGTCGACAACGGAGAAATACGGATTCACACCCGGCTCGCCGAACGCCGCAGCCGAAAACGGAGTGCCGTGCCGGACGCCGGTCGCGACGTCGGCGTCGGCTCGCACGGTCGGTAGATGCGCGAGGACCGCGGCCGGCGACAGCGTCGCCGCTTCCCAATTCGGACCGGCAGCCTCGAGCCCTTCGATTGTGATGGCATCGTCCACCGACAACTCGCCGATGTGGGTCCTGCGCAGCGCACTCAGGTGAGCCCGACCCCCGAGGGCGGACGCAATATCGTCGGCAAGGCTGCGAACGTACGTCCCCTTGCCGCACTCGACCCGGAACACCATCTCCGGATAGTCGCAGGGCGAGAAGTCGAGCAACTCGATGCTGTGGATCTCGATCCGGCGGGGTTCCCGCTCGACCTCCTTGCCTTCGCGCGCCAGTTCGTAGAGACGGCGGCCATCGACCTTGAGGGCCGACACCATCGGAGGCACCTGCAGCACGGTCCCGAGGAACCTGGGCAGCACCCCGACGACGTCGTCCTCGCTCACCGGCATGGGTTCACGGCTGAGGACGGCACCATCGGCGTCGAGGGTGTCGGTCGCGACGCCCATGACGGCCGTCGCCTCGTACGTCTTTGGGAGGTCCTGCACGAATCGGAGCAGGCGGGTCGTACGCCCGATGGCCACCACGAGCAGGCCCGTCGCCATCGGGTCGAGGGTGCCGGCATGCCCAACTTTGCGGATACCGGTGATGCGGCGAACCTTGGCCACCACGTCGTGCGACGTCCAGCCCCCATCCTTGTCGACGAGAAGGAAGCGGTCGTTCACGAGGCGCGATGCTCGGGGATCAGAGCTTTCACCGCGTCCACGATGGCGCCGGGAGGACCGTCGTGGCTGAACCCGGCGGCGTTGTGGTGCCCCCCACCGCCGAATTCGACCGCAACGGCGCCCACATCGGTGGCACCGCGCGAACGGAGACTCGCCTTGTAGCCCTTGTTGAGCTGTTTGATGAGAAGTGCCACGTCGGCTTCCCTGGCGATCCTGAGGTCGTCGATGAGCGGGTCCGAGTCGGCGTAGGACACACCGGCGGCGGCCAGATCCTCGTTGTCCATGACCGACCACACGATTCCGAGCGCCTCATCGATCTCGGCACGCTGCAAGACGGCCGCCGACAGCCTCAAATATCCGAACGGAACGCGTTCGAAGAGGTGCTGGCCGACCAGCTCCGGACGCACGCCGATTTCGAGCAGCTCGGCAGCGAGGCGAAGCGTGTCCGGCGACGTCGACGAATACTGGAAGCGGCCGGTGTCGGCGACAATCCCCGCATACAGAGCCGTGGCGCAGTCGATGTCGATCGGCCATCCGGCCTCCTTGATGAGCAGAAAGGCGAGCTCGGCGGATGCGCCCCGGGCCGGATCGATGACGACGACGTCCCCGAAGCCCTCGTTGCTCGAGTGGTGGTCGACGACGATGAGCGTTCCGGCGGCTCGGGCCGGTCCGGCCAAGCTGCCGAGCCGGTCGAACGCAGCGGTGTCGAACGCAACCATCACGTCGGGCTCACGAGGAAACTCACCGGGCGGGACGAGAAGATCCAGCGGGAGGAAATCGAAGGTATCGGAGAGCACGAACGGTTCCCCGAACGACGCAACCGCCTCTTTCCCGGCAGCCCGGGCCGCAGCTACCAGTCCGAGGGCCGAGCCGAGCGCGTCTCCGTCTGGTGACACGTGGCCGGCTGCGACGACGAACGTTGCCCGGCGCAGAATGGCCGCGGCCTCCCGCAACGCAGCATCAACCGTCATCACGATCCTCCACGTCGTGCAGCGAGCGCAGCAGCTCTTCCATGCGCCGACCCCGCGCCAGGGCCTCGTCTTCGACGAAGTGCAACCGGGGCAAGTACTTGAGCCTCACCTGCTGGCCGACCACGGCCTGGACGTGGGGCGCCGCGTGTTGCAACGCCGCCCCCGTGGCCTTCCTCTCCTCGTCGCTGCCCAGAACCGAGTAATACACCGTTGCGTTCCTCAAGTCGGGCGCGGTCTCGACGGCCGTGATCGTGACGAATCCGATGCGCGGATCCTTGAGCCGGCCCACCTCTCCCGCGATGACCTCTCGCAGTGTCTCGTTGACTTTCCGCATCCGCGGCGAGGGCTGCTTCCTCATGTCACCGCCTCCAGGTACGAGACGCCGACCTCGAGAACCTCGACGTCCGGGGTTCCCTCGAGCGCCCTTCGCACCGAGTGGATCACCCGTTCGAGCTGGGACGCTTGCGCTGCGACGGCGGCGATACCCAGGGTGGTGCGCTGCCACTGATCTTGATGGTCGATCTCGGCGGCCGAAATCGGAAACGAATCGAGAAGCGACATGAGGCGTCGCATGACGGCCCGCTTCTCTTTGAGGGATCGCGGCCCCGGAATCCTCAGCTCGATACGGAGAGCGGCGGCGTGCACGTCACGTCCTGGCTACCTCGCGCACCTGGTACGACTCGAGCTGGTCGCCCTCCTTGATGTCGCGGAAGCGATCCAGGCCGATGCCGCACTCGAATCCGGCGCTGACCGTCGGCACGTCCTCTTTGAAGCGCCGCAGCGATGCGATCTGTCCGTCGTAGACGACGACACCATCGCGGACGAGGCGCACTTTGGCGTTCCTGTGCATCTCGCCCTCGGTGACGTAACACCCGGCAACGGTGCCGTAGCGCGGTGCGCGGAACGTCGCTCTGACCTCGGCAACTCCGAGCAGGATCTCCTGCTCCTCGGGAGCGAGCTGACCCAGCAAGAGGCCTTCGACCTCGTCGAGCAGCTCGTAGATGATGCGATGGGTGCGCATCTCGATTCCCCTCGCCTCGGCAGCACGCCGGGCCGGTGCGTCGGGCCGGACGTTGAACCCGAAGATGATCGCCTCGGATGCCTCGGCGAGCACCACATCGTTCTCGGTAATCCCGCCCACGGCACCGTGAATGATGACGACCTGGCCGTCCTCGCGCTTGATCTTCAGCACGGCGTCGCGAATTGCTTCGAGCGAACCGTGGGTGTCGGCCTTGATGATCACTCGCAGCTCGGTCATGTCCGACGAGCGCAGCTGTTCGAGGAGCATGGTCAAGCGGTCCTGGGACGACGGGACGACGAGCGTCTCGGCTCGCCGTTCGTCGAGACGCTCCTGGGCGACCGCCCGGGCTTGCTTCTCGTCCTCCATGACCTCGAAGAAGTCGCCGGCTTCCGGCACGTCCGACCAACCCATGACCAGCACCGGCGTGCTCGGCGGGGCCTCTTTGACCTGTTTGCCGTTCTCATCGAACATCGCTCGAGCCCGGCCCGCAACCACACCCGCCACGAGGTCATCGCCGACACGCAGTGTGCCGCGCTGCACGACGACGGTGGCGACGGGGCCACGGCCCTTGTCGAGCTCGCTCTCGATGACGGTGCCCGACGCCGGCGCTTCGGGATTCGACGTGAATTCCTCGAGTTCGGCGACGAGTTCGATCAGCTCCAGCAGCTGATCGATGCCGAGCCCCTCGAGTGCTGAGATCTCCGCGTTCAGGACGTCCCCCCCGAGCTCTTCGACGACGAGCCCGTGTTCGGTCAGCTGGGCGCGTACGGCATACGGATCGGAAGCCGGAAGATCGACCTTGTTGATGGCGACGATGATCGGCACCTCAGCGGCCTTGGCATGGTTGATCGCCTCGACCGTCTGCGGCATCACACCGTCGTCGGCGGCAACGACCAGGATCACGATATCGGTGACGTTGGCGCCGCGTGCTCGCAGCGACGTGAACGCCTCGTGACCCGGCGTATCGATGAACGTGATGTATGAGCTGTTCCGCTGAACCTGGTACGCACCGATGTGTTGCGTGATACCGCCGGCCTCGCCGGCCACGACATTGGCGCGGCGGATGGTGTCGAGCAACTTGGTCTTGCCGTGGTCGACATGGCCCATCACCGTCACCACCGGCGGTCGTGGCCGCAGATCGTCCGGATCGTCATCGAACACGAGCCGCCGCGGCGGCGCCGGTTCCTCGGGAGCCGGCTCCGGCTCCGGAGCCTCACCGACATGGACCTCGATGCCGAGCGCCTCTCCGAGAAGTTCGAGAGCGTCGGGGGGCACCGGGGCCGCGGCGCTGACGAGTTCGCCCATCTCCATCAATGCCCGGGACACACGACCGATGCCCATACGGGCTTGGTCGGCGAACTCGCCGACGGTTACGCCGGGAACGACATCGATGGAGCGGACCCGCGGCTCTTCGAGATCAGGGGCCCCTTCGAGGTCGGCGTCTTCGTCCTCGTCCTCGACCTCGTCCTCGACGTGCTCGACGACGGGTGGCTCAGGCGGGGCCGGCGCCGTCTCCTCGACAACGGTATCGGTACCGGTGTCGGGAGCAGCTGCGGCGGCCGCCGCAGGTGAACCGTCGTCGTCGAAGGCGAGGCGAATGAGGCCTGCCGCGTCGTCATCGATCCCGGAGGACGCCGTCTTGACCTCGATCCCCAGTTCCTGGGCGCGCGCGAGCACGTCTTTGGACTCGAGTCCGAGTTCCCGGGCCAGTTCGTAAACACGCATGTTCGCGGTGTACCTCGTCTACGCCTCGTCGTCGTCTTGTTCGTCGTCGGAAGAACTGTCG
>JBFIQU010000052.1:0-11170 GCA_041609395.1 Acidimicrobiia bacterium
GGTCGTCCATGTCAACCACATCCAGGGGACCACGGTGGGCCGACCGACTGTTCCCAAGAGCGACCGTCGCGGTCGAGTACAACCTGCTGATCGACCGTCCAGCACCGATCCCGCCGTACCCTGTGAGCGGACTCGGTGGATCTCACGCCGGACACGATCGACGGGGAATTTCCAACTCCGGACGACGAGTAGCGTGAGGGGCCTTCGCATGAAGGACGTCGGTTGAGGCTGTTCACGTATCTCGGTCTGGTGCTGCGCCGCATCTGGGCGAAGCGCGGCATGCTGATCGGGTTGCTGCTGGGCGCCACCCTCGTGATCGCCCTCCTGGTCATCGTCCCTCTCTACGAGGGCAGCATCGCCTCGGTCGATCTCAAGTTCACGTTCCGCCAGGCGCCGGCGGCGAGCGTCGATATCACAGCGTCGCGGTCCACGACCGAATACGACGCCGCGTGGGCCGCTGAGGGCCGGGGCACCGTCAACCGCAACCGGACCGTCCTCGCCGACTTCTACCCCGCCGGATTCGAGCGGGTCCTGTCGCGCGAGTTGTTCTTCATCCCGCTCGAGGTGCCCGATTGGGTGTCGATCGCCGACGCGTGGCGGGCCCAGGTCGACGACTGGAGGGTTCTCGTCGCCGGCGCGCTGGACGTCGACGTGGCGGCGACGCCGACCGCGACCGACATCATCGCCGGCACCATCCCCCCCGAGGTCAGTTTGTTGGCGGTGCAGGATTCCGCGCTCGCCCCTCCGCCACCGACGTGGCCGAGTCACCCCCGCCCCAACGACGCCACCGTCTCCCGCTTTGTCACGTCGGCGGACATTCGCGACCAGATCGAGATCGTGTCCGGGTCATGGCCGGAACCCGCGACGGCTCGTGACGCAGCGCCGCTCCAGATCGTCATCGGGGAGTCGGTGGCCGCGAGCGGCCAACTCGAGGTCGGCGAGCAGATCATTCTCAAGCCCTTCATCGCCACGCAGGACGTGTTCGAGATCGTCGAGATCGCGGGTATCGGGCGTGCCGTCGATCCCGGATCACCGCTGTGGCTGGGCACCAACCCCCAGGGCCTGATCTTCGTCGAGGAAGCGACCTTGAACGGATGGACCGGAGTCATTCCGCAGGGCGACGTATCCGGCGACCCGTGGGTGCGCCCGCGTCGCGGTTACCCCGCCCTCACCGCAACGCAGTTCTGGTACTTGTCGATGGATCGTGACTCGGTGGAGCTGGAGAATCTCGGCACCCTCGAAGGGGTGGTGCAGTCGTTCCGGGGTGGAGTCGGACGGGAGGGCATCGCCGTGAGCACGGGTGTCCCCGACCTCATCGAACGGTTCGACGTCCGCAAGACCGTATTCGGCGGACCCATCCTGGCCATGCTGGCCCTGGTGGTCCTCGGTGCGCTCTACTTCCTTATCTACACGGCGAGCCTGACCCTGGAACGCGAGGCGCCCGAGCTGGCATTGCTCCGCACCCGCGGCGCCTCGGCCTGGCAGACCGTCGGGATCCACCTGGCGCAATCGGCGGTCATCGTCGCCGGCGCCGCCCTGCTCGCCCCGATCGTGGCCCGGCTCCTCGTCTCGGGTACCGGATTCGTGTCGCCGATGTCGGACCTCACCGGCGGCGAAGCGCTCGAAGTCGTCCAGGACAGCTCGTCGATTCCGTTCGTCGCGATCGGAACGGTTCTCGCCTTCGTTTCGATGGGGCTCGCCATCCTCCCCATGGCGCGGCGTCGTGTTCTGGAGCTGCGTTCGATCGCGGCTCGCCCGGTGCACACCTCGTTCTGGCAGCGGTATTACATCGACTTGTTTCTGATCGCACTCGCCGGACTTCTCTTGTTCCAGCTGAACCGGGAAGGTCTCATCGACGTCGGCGAGGACACCGAGCTCGACCCGACGGCGGTGGCGGCACCGGCGCTCTTCCTCTTCGCGGGCGCGCTGATCCTGCTGCGGTTGCTGCCGTTTCTCCTGCGCGGCCTGGGGTGGTTCATGGCGCGCTTTCGCGGCATGGGGTCGGCACTCCCCGGCTGGCATGTCGGGAGGAATCCGGTGCCCTACGGACGGCTGGCACTCCTCATCTGGTTGACGACCGGGTTCGGTGCGTTCGCCCTCACCTATGCCGGAACGCTCGACCGCTCGTACGACGATCGGGCCGCGTTCGCGGCCGGAACCGACGTTCGCATCATCGCCGACGAAGCGGGGCTCATTCCGCCCCCGGAGGGAACCATCGGGACCGCGGTAGCGAGGACCACCGGATCACCGCGCGGAATCCAGCGCGGCGCCGAACTGTTGGCGATACGACCCGGCGAGTTCGCCTCGATCGTTTCGTGGCGAAGCGACTTCGGGGCGGACAGCGCCGCCACCGCCCTCGCCCCGTTGCGTCCGGACGGAACCGCCCCTGATCTCGGTGTTGAGCTGCCCGACGCAACCTCCGCGATCCGCATCGATGCCGTGACGGTGCCGGCCTCGTGGGCGGAGCAGGTGGCGGCCGGAGGTGACCCACCCCCGCCCCTCCAGCTCATGGCACGGGTCATCGACGGCTCCTCCCGCTACTGGGTATTCAACGGTCCCCCGCTCAGCGACACCACCTGGTCGACCGTCGACATCCCCATCGACTCGGCCCTGGCCCTCAACGACGGTCCGGTAGGGCCCATCCCGGGACCGCTGGTGCTGCAGGCGCTCTGGGTGGAACGGGAGGTGTCGGGAGGTCAGAACATCCTCGTCGGCCATGTCGTGCTCCTGGACGACATCCGGGCGGTGACGGCGGGCGGCGAAGTGCCCCTCGACGACGCCATCGACGCGGAGTTCGATGCCGTGTCCGGGCTCCAGCAAGGGGTGGTGGACGGCGACCTGGCCGTAGAGACGTACTACCGCTCCATTCCCGACGGCGAGGTAGAGCCGTCGGACGCAGAGAAGCGGGCGTCTCCCCTCTTCCGGGAGGGAGACGTGAGGCGGTGGGTCGTTCCGTCCCGCAATCGCACCGGCGCCGTTCCCCATGTTGCCCGACAGCCCGACCCCATCCGGGTGGTCATGGAGGCCGAGTATGCCGTGGCCTCGGGACTGTCGATCGGCGAGGACACCAACTTCGCCATCTTGTCCCAGACCATTCCGGGGACGGTGGTTGGGTATGTCGAAGCGGTTCCCACGGCGCTCACGCGTACGCTCACCGGATCGATGTTCGCCGACCTCGATGCCCTTCTCCACTGGAACAACGTTGCTCCCAGCTGGAGCCTCACGGGGAACCTGGCGCGAGTGTTCAAGCCGAATGAGCTGTGGCTGCAGACCGCCGATCCCGATGGCACGAGTCGCCAGGTTCTCGCCCGCCTCGACGATCCCTCTCCGATCGTCGTGACCAAGCAAGGTGTCGAGGCCGATTTTTCGAGCCGGCCGGTGCAGATCGGCCTCGTCTCGATCTTGTTCGTTGGGGCGGCGGCGGGTGTGGTTCTCGCCCTGGCCGGAGTCACCGGCTACGTCCTCATCGCCGTGAAGCGGCGGACCCGGGAGATGGGCGTGTTGCGGGCGCTCGGCTTCCAGCGGCGCGGCGTAGCCGCCACCTTCGCCGTCGAGCAGCTCGTGGTCCTGGGACTGGGTGCCGTCATCGGCGTCGGTGCCGGAGTAGCCCTCATGCGGCTCCTCATACCGTTCCTCCAGCTCGGCGAGTCGGCCGAGGAGCTCGTCCCCGAGGTGTTGTTGCAACTCAATCCCGGGGTGCTCGCCGCCTATCTCGCGGTCGTGACCTCGCTGCTCGTGATGTCGGTGGTGTGGGCGACACGCTCGGTGTCCGCCCGGGAACTCAGCGAGGTTCTGCGACAGGGGGATCGCTGATGGCCGTCATCGAATGCGAGAACCTCATCAAGATCTACAAGCAAGGCGCGCTCGAGGTCGTCGCCCTGCAGGGTCTCGACTTCGCCATGGCGGAAGGGGAATTTGTCGCCGTCGTCGGCCGCTCCGGAGCCGGCAAATCGTCGCTGCTGCAGATCGTGGGCGGGATGGACGACCCGTCGGCGGGGCGGGCCATCGTCAACGGCCTCGACGTCGGTGACTTGACGTCCAAGCAGTTGCTCCGCCACTTCCGCCGCAGCGTCGGGTTCGTGTGGCAGGACTTCACCCGCAACCTGATTCCGTATCTGCGGGTGGCGGCCAACGTCGAGTTGCCGATGCTCTTTGCCGGAGTCCCCACCGGTCGTCGCAAGACCCGCGCCGCCGACCTGCTTGCCGCCACCGGGCTCGATTCGCGCGCGTATGCCCGCGTCGATCAGCTGTCCGGCGGTGAGCAGCAGCGGCTGGCGCTGTGCGTGGCCCTGGCGTTGGGTCCGAAGATCCTCCTAGCCGACGAGCCCACCGGTGAGCTCGATACCGAACGGTCGTTGCAGGTCTACGAGATGCTGCGAGCGCTGTGTCACGAAGGCGGGCTATCGGTGATGGTCGTCACCCATGACGTTGCCCTCGCCACGCGCGCCGATCGCATGGTTCGTCTCGAGGACGGGCGCATTCTCACCGAACGCCACCGGGAGGGCGCCGACATGCTCGCCGTCGATGCCCGCGGCCGTGTGCAGTTCCCGCGGGAGATGCTGGAGGCGGCGCGTATCGGGGAGCGGGTGAGGGCCGAGGTGCTCGAGGACGGCATCGTGTTGCGAAGGATCGACGATGGCTCTTGAGCTCACGTCACTGAGCAAGTTCTACCGGGGCGGCGCCATCGGCGCCGACGCCGTCGACCTCCGCGTCGAGCCGGGGACGTATGTGGCCCTGTTCGGTCCCAGCGGCTCCGGCAAGACGTCGATCCTGCACATGATGGGTCTGCTGCAGCGGCCGGACTCCGGCGAAGTGTGGCTCGACGGGGAGCGGGTCGATCTCCTCTCCGAGAGCGCGGCGGCGAGCCTGCGACGCACCAAGCTCGGGTTCGTGTTCCAATCGTTCGGTCTCCTGCCGTTGCTGTCCGCGGCGGAGAACGTGGAGGTGGCACTGCGGTTGCTCGGCGTGGGCGGTAAGCCCGCCAAGCGCCGTGTGGAGGCGGCCCTGGAGGCCGTCGGGCTGGCGGCTCGGGCCCGGCACCGGCCCGATGAGCTCTCGGGAGGGGAGCAGCAGCGGGTCGCCATCGCCCGGGCTCTCGTGCACGCACCCCGGTATCTCCTGGCCGACGAGCCGACGGGTGAGCTCGACACCGCAACCGGCGCCTCGGTACTCGGCATGCTGCAGATGGTGGCCCGCGCCGGGACCGCGGTGATCATCGCCACCCACGATCCTGCTGCGCTCGACATCGTGGACACCGCCTACTTCGTGCGTGACGGCAAGCTGCATCTGCCGTCGCGCGGGGAGTTGGAGCTCTGGGTCACCGAGGGTGAGGCCACCGGCGGCCTGGCGCCGACGGATGCGTCGCTCTAGCCGAAGTCCTCGTGGATCCGGCTCGGTGTCGGGCCGCGCTGGCCTTGATACTTGGAACCCGCCTCGTCCGAACCGTAGGGATTGTCGGCGGGTGTCGTGAGCTGATAGAAGCTGATCTGGCCGATCTTCATGCCGGGGTAGATCGCGATCGGCAGGTTGGCCACGTTGGAGAGTTCGAGGGTCAGGTGGCCCTCGAATCCGGGGTCGACGAACCCGGCGGTGGAGTGGATGAGCAATCCCAGCCGGCCGAGCGACGACTTCCCCTCGAGCCGGGCCACGATGTCGGTATCGAGCCGGACCACCTCGAGTGTCGAGCCGAGTACGAACTCACCGGGGTGAAGGATGAACGGTTCGTCGTCCTTGACCTCGACTTCGGTCGTGAGCTCCGGCTGCGGTGTCTTCGGATCGATGTGGGGATACAGGTGGTTCTCGAAGACCCGGAAAAAGCGGTCGACGCGGAGGTCGACCGACGACGGCTGGATGAAGGACGGCTCGAGCGGTTCGATGGCTATCCGGCCCGCGGCGAGGGCCTCGGTGATGGTGCGGTCGGAAAAGATCATGGCCGGCGATGGTAGCGAAGCGGCGGCCTGTGGCCGGCAGCCGAAGCTGCGAGCCGATAGCCGGCGAGCGCTCCCCGCTTGCCCCGCTGCCACAATGCGGTCGTGACTGAACGTCAGCTTTCTCGTCGTCAGCGTGAGGAGACGGCAGCCGACGAGTTGGCCGAGCAGCTCGATGCGCTGAGCCGACCCCTTGCCGAGCGGGTGCTGGGACGCGCCATCGAACTCGACGCCAAAGCCGAGGAAGAAGCGCGTGCCGCTGCCGACACGATCGACTACGAGACCCTCAAGGAGATCGCCCTCGAAGTCGGGATCAGCGAGAAGGCGCTGCGGGACGCCCTGCTCGAAGAGATGAACACCGAGCGCGATCACGACGCCACGCCGATTGAACGCGCCACCGTCCCCGATGCCGTCCGGGGCGGCCTGGTCGTGCCCGGCAGTCGCGACGAGATCGGCCGTCGTCTCGGCGAGTTCCTGCGGAGCGTCGAAGGACTGGAAGAACGCAGCCACGACGGGGGTCAGACGGTCTGGGTGCGCGGCACGACGGGTGGCCCGGGCCGCACGGTCGAATCGTGGACCGTGAGCCAGTCCCGCGGCGACCGCCAACTCGTAGAGATCGATGTCGAGACCCGCCCCGCACGCCGGCGCCTCTGGGTATGGCTGATCGCCATCTCGATCCTGTCCGGCCTGTTCGGCAGTGCCATCGGCAGCGTCATCTTTTTCGGCGTGTGGATCGTCGGCATCGTCGCCGCCGTCGGTTGGGTCAAGCGCATGGCCCGCAAGGCGCGCCGCAGCATCAACCGGGCACTGAACGCGGTGATCGATCAGGACGGTGATCCGCCGGATGACTGGCTCGAGCTGTGGGAGCGGATGAGGAAGTAGCCGAGCCGGGCTTCGGCCGGCAGCTCATGGTTCAGAGCGAGCGCTCTGGGCTCGCCCGGAGCGGATGAGGGGAATCGAACCCCCATTCCAAGCTTGGGAAGCTTGTGTTCTGCCATTGAACTACATCCGCGGAGAACCCAGAGCGTACCAGTCAGCCGAACAGGCTGGCCAGGCCCCAGACACTCATCACGATCCCGACACCGGCCAGCCACCATGCCCGGGCCGGACGGAAATCCCCCTCCTCGCCCTTGGGCTTGCGGCCCCGCCGATCCTGCACGATGGCCCATCCGTTTCCCAGAACCAGCGCTGCCCCGAATGCCAGGATCAATTGCGCCAGCAGCGTATCGAGGTTGAGGATGTCGACCAGGCTCGTGCCGTTGTCCATGGCGGCGACGATAGGGTGGTTTCGTGCGCCATTGCTACGTGCTCAGGGTCTTCACCTCCGGGGCCGCGGGGGGCAATCATCTCGGAGTCATCACCGACATGACCGGGCTCGACGACGTCACCATGCAGCGGATCGCCGCCGACCTGGCGTTCTCCGAGACCGTGTTCATCGACTGGATGGAGCGGACCATCCCGTACGCCCGCATCTTCACCCCGACCAGCGAGCTGCCCTTCGCCGGCCATCCACTCGTCGGGGCGTCGTGGGTCCTCGGCGTCGCCGGACCGGGCGGTATCGACACCATCGAATGCGGGATCGGACCGGTGCGGTTCGAGATCGGGGAAGCCGACACGGTGTGGTTGGCGCTGTCACCCGAGTCGAATGTCTCGGTTCCGGATGGAGGCCGCGATGTCGCCGACCGGTGCGGGATCCCCGACGCCATCGGCACCGCTGTCGTAGCACTCCCCAAGCGTTATTTCATGGTCGAGGTCGAAGACGTGGAGGCCGTCGCCGCCGTCACTCCCAACCACGGAGCCATCGAATCGGAGGACTATCTGGGGGTGTACGTGTTCGCTGCAGACGGCGCAGACACGAGAGCTCGGTTCTTTGCTCCCTCGGTCGGTGTTCCCGAAGACCCGGCTACCGGATCGGCGGCGGTGGCCCTCGCCGCCTACCACCGGCACCACGGCAGGCAGGTCGGAACGACCACGATCCACCAGGGCATCGAGATGGGCCATCCCTCGGTGGTTCGGCTCGCCTGGGACGGCGCCGCCGTCCGGCTCGGCGGGACCGTGGCGCGCGACGACGTCAGGGTCCTCGACGATTGAACGCTATCTGTGAGTGGCCGTCATCAACCAGGCGGACACATCGCCGTCAGGTCGCAGGGTTTCGAACCGAACGTCGGTAATGGCATCGATCGTCCAGCCGGCGCCGAACCCGGCCCGCAGCTCGTCCTGTGTGACCCGGCGCGGTCCCCAGTCGCCGGGCTCGTTCTCGCTGAAACAGATGACCGCGAGCCGTCCCCCGGCGCGCACGGCCCGTTCCAGTGCAGCGCAGTAGCGGATCCGGTCCGTGTCGGAGAAGACGTGGAATACTCCGCTGTCGAGCGCCGTCTCGAACCCTGCTGGGGTCACATCGAGATCCAGCGCGTCGCCGACCTCGAAACGGACGTCGAGGTCCTGTTCGTCGGCCTTGGCCCGTGCGGTGGCGATGGCGCGCCGGCTCACGTCGATCCCGGTCACGTCCAGCCCGCCGGCGGCGAGGAACAGGGCGTTGTCGCCCGTCCCGCACCCGATGTCGAGGACCCGCCCCCGAAAGAAGCCGGTCTCGGCGAGGCGGACCACCGCGCGTTGCGGCCGCCCGATATCCCAGGGTGGTATTCCCCGATAAGCATCGTCGAAGGACTCCGGCGAGTGGGTTTCGTTCACCGCGACCGCACATCGCGGCGGCGGAATCCCCACATCGCAACGCCAACGAGCACCACGGATATTGCCGTCAGCACGATCGTGTCTCCCAGATCGAGACCGTTGAGCAACGGCTTGGATTCGATGAAGTAGAACCACGGGCTGAGTTTCTCGAACGGCTCGAGGCCGTCGACGATCTCGGCCAGGCCGTCGAGAACGAACGTGGCGACGGCCAGGCCCGCCGCGATTCCGATGCTCAGACCACGCCGGCCCGTCACCGCTCCGGCCGCAAGCCCGAGGCTGCCGAAGGCCAGGGCCAGCAAGCCGGCACCGATCGAGGCAGCCATCACCTTGCCCACGCCCAGGTTCAGATCGAACGGCGGACCGAGCACGATGATCGACACACCGGTCGCCACCGCCAGCACGAGCGTCCCGATGACCAGGGCGCCGAACTTGTGGATCACGATCCGATCGCGCGATACCGGATTCGCCAGCAGCAGGTCGAGCGTCCCCTTGTCCTCTTCGCCGGCGATGGCTCGCACCCCGGCCGCAATGGCGAAGAAGAGCAGAAGCAGGGGAACGATGTTGGCGAACATCTGCGAGTCGGCGTAGCCGACCGGTGAGGTGAGGCCCAACTCACGGTCGATGCCGAAAAGAGCCAGCAGGGCGTCCGGGTAGCTGTCGAGTATCTCCTCGAGTCCGCTGTTGCCCTTCACCGACGGAAACGACGCAGCGGTCACAAACGCCATGGCGACCAGCCCGAGACCGAAGCCGATGATCCCCTTTCGCGAATCCCGCAACGTCTTCACGAGCAGACCGTCAAGCATGTGTGTCCTCGCCGCGATACATCTCGAGGAACACCTCTTCGAGGTCGGCCTCGTGGCTGACGATGTTGGTCACGGTGTTGGCAGCCAGCGCCTTGATCAGCGAATCCATGGACCCTTCTATGACGACATTGACGACCGACCCGTTGTAGGTGGCCTCCCGGACCCCTGGCACGACATCGAGTGACCCGGGAACGACCGGGTCTTCGAAGTGGATCTCGATCCGCCGCAGCGCCCGGGCTTTCAACGAGGCCACCTCCTCGACCACGACCAGCCGTCCATTGCGGATGATGCCGACTCGATCGGCCACGTGTTCCACCTCGGGCAGGATGTGTGACGAGAGGAATACGGTCGCCCCGCGGCTCTTGACCTCGGCGATGAGCCGGTAGAACTCCTGCTGCACGAGCGGGTCGAGACCCGTCGTCGGCTCATCGAGGATGAGCAGCTCCGGCTCGTGCATGAACGCCTGCACCAGGCCCACCTTCTGCCGGTTGCCGCTCGAGTACTCCTTGATCGGCCGGTCGAGGTCGAGGTCGAGGCGTTCGGCGAGCGAGTCGACACCCGCCGCCCCGGTGCCGCGCAACGAGGAGAAATAGCGGCACAGCTCACGTCCCGTCAGGTCCTCGTACATCGCCAGCTCACCCGGGACGTACCCGATGCGGCTACGAATCGCCAGGCTGTCGGCATGGCTGTCCAGGCCGAGGACCCGGGCCGTTCCCGACGTGGGATGGATGAGGTCGAGCAGCAGGCGGATGGTGGTCGTCTTTCCCGCTCCGTTCGGACCGAGGTACCCGAATACCTCACCGCGACGCACCACCAGGTCGAGGTCGCTGACTCCGATGACCTTGCCGTAGTCCTTTGCCAAGGCCGACGTCTCGATCGCGAACTCGTTCACCCCCCCGAGGCTAGCCCTGCGGGGGAGGCGGCCCGTCCGTCCCCCGGGTCAACGGGGCCGGCAGGGCGACACCGTAGACTCGGCCGTCATGGCCGGAACCGAATCGCGCACGCTCATCGTCCTGGCGCTCGTCGCCAACAGCCTGATTGCCGTGCTGAAGTTCGTCGCAGCGGGAATTTCCGGCAGCTCGGCGATGCTGGCCGAGGCGTTCCACTCGGTTGCCGACACCGGAAATCAACTCTTCCTTCTTCGAGGCTCGGCGGCGTCGCGGTATCGAGCCGATGCCAGCCACCCGTTCGGACGCGGCAAGGAGATCTACTTCTGGTCGTTCATGGTGGCGGTGTTCCTGTTCGTGGGCGGAGCGGTCGTCGCACTCATCGAAGGCTGGGAGAGGTTCCGCCATCCCGAGGAGCCGTCCGACTTCCTCCTGAACGTGGCCGTTCTCGTCGCCGCCGGCCTCTTCGAGATCTTCATCGCGTTGATCCCGGCGATCCGGGAGTTCAACCGTCGCCGCGGCCGGCGCAAGATATGGGCGACCATCCGTGAGTCGAAGGACCCGGCGCTTCTGGTCATCCTGTTCGAGGACATCGCTGCTACGTTGGGCGTGATGATCGCCGCCGCCGGCGTCATCATCACCGAAGTGACCGGCAACGGCCGCTGGGACGGCATTACGTCAATGGCCATCGGCGTGCTACTGGCGGGAGTGGCGTGGGTCCTGGCGCTGGAGACGAAGTCACTCCTGATCGGTGAGGGCGCCAGCCGTCGCGATCGTGCCTCGATCCGGGCCGCCACGCTCGCAGTTCCCAACGTGGCCAGCCTGGAGGCGCTGCGAACAATGCAGCTCGGACCGAACCAGA
>JBFIQU010000053.1:0-10834 GCA_041609395.1 Acidimicrobiia bacterium
CTGTTCTTGTTCCTGTCGGCCGCCGCACACTGGGTGGTCGCAGCCCCCGGCGTGTTCGGTTGGTACGCCCGCAACCTGGGACGCAACCGCAATTACGCGCGTTGGATCGAGTACTCGCTCAGTGCATCGGTGATGATCGTTCTGATCGCGCTACTTCCCGGAGCCGGTGACATCGCAGCGATCCTCGCTCTCTTCGGAGTCAACGCCGCCATGATCCTGTTCGGTCTGCTGCAGGAGCACTATGAGGCTCCCGGCAGCGGGGGCTGGCTCCCGTTCTGGTTCGGCTCGATCGCCGGCATCGTCCCCTGGCTCGCGATCGGCGTCTACCTGTGGAGCCCGACGACGGCATCTTCGCCGCCGGCCTTCGTCTACGGAATCTTCTTCTCGCTGTTCATCTTCTTCAACAGCTTCGCCGTGAACATGTGGCTGCAGTATCGGCGTGTCGGGAGGTGGCGCGACTACCTGTTCGGCGAGCAGGCCTACATCGTGCTGAGCCTCACGGCCAAGTCGGCGCTCGCCTGGCAGGTCTTCGCAGGCACCCTGGCAGGCTGACCACTGCTGTAACGTCCAACTACCCATGCACTTCGCACAGTTCCGCGGTGGTGACCAACTGTTTCTGTTCCGAGTCGGTGGGGTCGCCACCGTCGGCGAGCGAGTGCTGCTTCACCGTTTCACGAACGACGGCTTCTGGGCGATTCCGGGAGGACGAGTAGGCATCGGCGAGACTGCTGCTGCGGCGCTGCAGCGGGAGATGCGCGAAGAGATCGCCGCCGAAGTGGTCGTCGGTGGCGTGCTGTGGATCATCGAGAACTTCTTCCCCTTCCGACCCCTGGACATGCCGGCAAGCGCTGCCGGCGAGATCGACCACCACGAGCTCGGGTTCTATCTGGCAATGACGGTGCCGGCGGACCTGTCCGACGTCGACCGGTTCGAAGGCGTTGAGCTGGCCGGAACCCCGGACGAATTCCCGCTCGAGTTTCGCTGGTTCCACAGGAACGAGGTGGCCGACCTCGACATCCGCCCCGCCGTGCTGCAAGACCTCTTGAGCAAGCCATTTCCGAACGAGACGCCGACGATCGTGAACGTCGGCTGAGTCCGGCCTCCGCCTATTGCTCGTCGAGGGTTCCTCGAAACACTGCCATGTCGATGACCCTGCCTTCGCGACGCGCCGTTTCCGCTGCGAACGCCAAGTAGTAGCCCTCGAGAGCACGTTCCCCGGTTGTGTCCGAGGGCCGGCCCGAGGCGAGCGCGTCGAGAAACGCCCGCACTGCACCGGTGTCACCACCACCGTGCCCTCCCTCGGCCCGAGGTATGTCGACGTGGTACCCGGCAACGCCGTGGTGAGGGATCACTTCGATCACGGGGTCGCGGGTGAAGCGGGCTCGCACCGTGGCGCGACTTCCGTCGAAACGCATCGTGCGCCCTTCCTCATGCGAGTGACCGTGCATCGTCAAGGTTGCCGAGACGCCGTCGGCGCATTCCATCGACACAACCTGGTGATCGACGACGTCCGAGCCGCAGCGGTAGACGCACCGCCCGTAGGGACCGTCGGTGATGGCGGCCAGACGGCCGTCGTACGAGAGGTCATCGGCAATCACGTGGATGGGCCACCCCGTCCAGTCCATGTTGAGATAGAGCCGGCGAGCATCGAACGGGCAGTCCTCGACAGGACAGGGATCGGTGCAGCGCTCCGTTGCGCCCTCGGGAGCTCGATCCGGGTTGAAGTGAAGGAGTGACCCGAACGAGGCGAGCCGCCGTATCGGGCGCGCCAGGTTCCACTGAAGCAGATCGAAATCGTGACACGACTTGGCGACGATCATCGGGGACGATTCTTTGGCGCGCGCCCAGTTGCCCCGGACGAACGAATGCGCCATGTGCCATGAGACGACGTTCTCCCGGTGCTCCACGGTGATGAGATCTCCCATCGTCCCGGGATCGGTCACGATGTCGTGGAGGGTCTTGAAGAAGGGTGTGTAGCGCAGGACGTGGGCCACGTGAAGCAGGCGGCCGTGTTTGCGTGCGCCGGCGACGATGGCGACCGCATCGCGGAGATTCGTTGCGATCGGCTTCTCGAGATACAGGTGGTGTCCGGCTTCGAGCAATGCGATCGCCGCTGCATGGTGATGCCGGTCCGGGGTGGCGACGAAGGCTGTGCCGGCGAGGTCGTTCGCAGCGAGGTAGTCATCCACGGTGGCAAACCGCAGCTCGGCCGGAATGCCGTGCGCATCGCCGAACCGATGGATCCGGGCGGGAGACGGATCCACCACGGCTACGAAGCGGAGCGCATCGGGATGATCGAGGGCGTAGCGGCCGTAGGTGAAATGCCCGCGCTGGCCTGCCCCAACGAGCACGGCACGGACGGCATCGGACATGAGGAGACGATACAACCAGCGTGATGCGGGGTCCGGACGCTGCGGCAAGGGGGTTCTTTCGCTACCGCCGGCGAGATACGTTCGACCGGTGGCCGATTGCAAGCCGGATACGACTGAGAGATCACCGAGACACCCCGACCGTACGGTGACGCCATGAGCGCGTGGCGATGGATCGTTGCCGGGGCCGTGATCACGGCGTTGGCCGTCGCGATCGGGTTCGTGCTCCTCGACGACGACGCCGTTCCCGGTCCGGGGACGGTTGCGGTACCGGCGACGCAGCCGGCTACGACCACGACGTCGACGGTGGCACCGTCGACCACACCGACGACGGCGCAGCCCTCCGATGTGCCCTCCACGATGGCGACCCGGGACCGGGTGGGCGAGGTGGAGCAGATCCTGACCGACCTGTTTGTCGGCTGGTACGACGCGATCTACCGGGCAGACGGCGACGCGCTGTGGGGTGTGGTTGCTAGTAGCGAAATGCACTCGGCCGGAACGGAATCGATCGGCAAATTTCAGTTCATCGATGAACCAGCAGAATCCGATCTCTATATCGAAGTTCTGGATCTGCTGCGATATACCGAAAACTGCTTGGTTGCGTTTGTCAGGGTTGACGTGTCCGGACTGATCGCTGCTGGGGGTACGACCGACTTCGTCTCCGTCCTGTGGCCGACAAACAGGGGCTGGGGATTCGCCACGGCATGGCGATACCCAGATGACCTGTGGGAGACCGATTGCCGCGAATAGGCTCTGCGCTCGCCCTCACTCTTCTTGCTTCGTTTCTTCTGATGGTCCGGGTCGGAGAGTCGGCTGCGGCCGAAATCGCTCATTGCTGGATCGTTAGCGAGCGAGATCCATTCACTGGGTTCATTGTGGACGTCACCATGTGTCGACTCCGGGACGGGGACATCGAGCGATACCGACGCGACGACCGCCGGTTCCCGCGCGAGGAACTCGGGGTCGACGTCGGGTACGACTGGACCGGAACCGAATGCTGGTTCTGGACGACGGGCGCTACCAACTGGGTCCTGCTCAGCATCGACGGGTCCAACAACGCCCACCTCGCCTACGACCCTCCCGGTGCCCCGGCTGCCCTCGATACGACGCTCCCGGCCTGCACCAGTGAACCTGAGACCCGGGCCACCGACATCGAACGCGTCTGGGACATCGTCAACCGCTACATCCACCAACGACCGGAACCGGCACTGAACCCGGCCGTCGGCCTCACCGGACTCGACACCCACGTGGCCGTCTCGCCACCTCCACCCGTCTCCGACAGCTTGGTTTCCCCGGTCACCGGACGGATTCTCGAGGTCGAAATTCGGGTTGCGTCGGTGTGGATCGCCTGGGGCGACGGAGGTCGCGACACCTTCTCGCGCAGTCTCTTCCCCCGCCTCACCGGCTATCCGGACGGCGTCGCTCGGCACACCTACGAGACGATGACGTGCAGCCCGGCCGGATCGGGTGAGCGCTGCCATCCCGCTCTCAGTGCCTATCCGCTCACCGTCGGCTACGACTGGTTCGTGCGGTGGCGGGTCGATGCGGGCCCCTGGTCGTCGCTCGGCGTACCCGACTCGACCGCGACCGTGGCGTATCCGGTGGACGAGATCGTCGGCCTGATCACCGACGTTGGATGATCACAGCTCCACGAGAAAGAGGACCTCACCCGTCGGTTGCAGAGAACCCGCAGCCGGTTCGATCGTCACGCCGACCAGTGCTCCGGAACGCGCCGTTCTCGTGAGCCGGACGACGGCCTTGCCGTCATCCGGGCGAAACAGCCCGGCGGGCGAAGCAGATCCGCCCTCGATGATCCACGCCTCGTAGGTTTCGTCCGGCGCCACATCGGGCAGGCCGATGAATTCAACCGCAACGTCGCCGCTCGACGCCGAGAAAGCCACGCGGGCCGCCGGGGCGACGCCCTCGAAGGCGTCGGTCGCCGGCAACTCGACAACGACGGCGTCGGGAGCGGCAACGACGGACTGGAACGGGTTCTCACTGGGGTTGAGCCACAACGAGGCAGCTGCGAACGCCAGAGCTACCACGGCGGCTGCGGCACCACCCAGGATCCAGCGTCCGAACCGCTGCCTCAGATCGGAACGCGCGGGAACCGGATCGGCGCCGATGCGTTCCATCACCGATCCCTTCATCGATGCCGGCGCCGGTGTCTCGCTCTCGAGGCCGATCGATGCAGCCGCCTCCAGGAGGAGAGCCACTTCGTCGCGACAGGCCGAGCAAGAGTCGAGGTGCAGTTCGAATGCGTCGCGCTCGGCGTCGTCCAGGGCGTTCAACGCGTACGGGGCAGCGAAATCATGGAGGTCGCTCACAGGGATTCACCTCCCATGACTTCACGGAGCCGTACCAGGCCGTCGCGCATCCGGGTCTTGATCGTTCCCAACGGAACGTCGAGCCGCTCGGCGACTTCACGGTACGTCATGGCCTGGAAGTAGGCGAGTTCGATTGCTTCGCGCTGCAAGTCGGTCAGGGCGTCCAGGCCGCGACGCACGCGGCGTCGCTCGTCGTCGTCGACGACCTCGTCGGCGGTGTTGTCCCGGTGCGGGACCGACCACAGCGTTGTCTTCTCGTGACGCCTCCGCATCGCCTCCTCGCGGCGCACCCGATCGACGGCACGGCGGTGGGCGATCATGAGCGCCCATGTCTTCGCCTTCCCCCGGGCCGGGTTCCAATCAGATGCCTTCTGCCACATCTCGACGAAGGCATCCTGTGCCACCTCCTCGGCGATCGCTCGATCGCGGATCACGCGTAGAGCAGTCCCGTACACGGCACCCGAAAGCTCGTCGTAGAAGGCACCGAACGCCTGCCGGTCGCCGATGGCGACCCGATGGAGTAGCTCATCGATGTCGGCGGACGACGAGATGTCGGAGGGCTGCACGCGAGCTCTTCGGTAGACGGCGCCCGAGACTACCGAAGCGAGCCTCATAGGCACGACGGGAAGGCGGACGGTGGTGGTCATGGTGTCACCGTGATGGTGCCCGTCATGTGGGGATGGCGGGCACAGAAGTATTCGTACGTTCCCGGTGAGGAGAAGGTGAACTCGCCGCTCGAGCCGTCGCCGTCGAGCTGTATGTCGAAGAGCCCGCTCGGTGCCGCTTCGGTACCTGCGGTGACGGTATGGAGAATGCGGTCCTGGTTCTCCCAGCGCACCGTCGTCCCGGCTTCGATCTCCAGGTCTCCGTCCTGGAACAGAAAGCCCTGGACCGCCACAGTGACGGTGGCGGCCGAAGCATCGATGGTTGTTGCTGGTACTCCCGCCGGAGGCTCTACGACGCTGCGTTCTGCGCACCCGGCGACGATCACGGAGAGCGCGATCACGGTGGCTGTGATGATTCTGTGGGACGTTCTGATCATGGTGGTACATCCAATACGAGAAGGCGGGGAGGCCGGCTGCGGAAGACCGGCCTCCCCGCGTTGGGTCATCGCTCAGCCGGCCAGCTCGAACTGATCGGCGAAGGCGCCGGCGAGGGTGGCGGCGGTGTTCGGCATCACATTGGCCGCAACCTTGAGCTTGTCGAACGCATCGGCGTCCCCATCGACGACGGCGTCGATGGCAGCGAACACCGTCTCGACATGCGGCTGCAGCTCAGCAACAACCGCTTCTTTCGTCAGCGCCGGATTGGCCGACTCCAGGAAGGCACCAAAGTCCTCGCGGTAGCCCTGCAGCGCCGTCTTGGCAGCCATCTGGCCCGCTTCATCGCCCATCGCCCGGGCCGTGGTGTAGTCCACGAAGAACCCGATGTGGGTGCGCCACAACTCGAGGAACGCATCCCCGGCGTCATCGCCGTAGAGCGAAGCGACCGAAGCTGCCAGATCCTGCGAGTTCTGGTCCAGCGTCGCCGCCGCAGCCTCGAACACAGACGGGACGTTGATCGCAGTGAACACTGCGGTCCCGGCCAAATACACATGCTCCTGCAGCTGCGCCGTCAACAACGACCGCAACTCGGCAGCCGGCGACTGCGCAGCGGCCACGCCGATGAGCTCCATTGCCTGAGCTTCCGTCGTCGTGGTCGTCGGCGCTTCAGTGGTTGTGGTCGTGGTGGTGGAAGGCGCGCTCGTCGGCGCTGCGCCACCGTCGCCGTCGGAGCCGCAGGCGGCGGCCCCGAGCGCCAGGACGAGTCCAAGCGCCGCAAGTTTCTTTCGGCTGCTGTTCATGGTCAATCACTCCTTGAAGTGGATCGGATATGTCGTACACCCCGGGTTCGACACCGATCGGTCGGAGGATTGGTCGCAACGTTGTGAAACTCGGCAGGCGGCGCCGTCGTCGAAAGGGACGACCCCGCCGCCGGCGGGGTCCATCAAGGAGTACGAAGGTGACTGAGAAGAAGAAAGAGCAAGTCGTGATGGCCGCCGTCGTGGCAGGGGTGATCCTGGCCGTCGGCATCGTGCGCCCCGAGGTTCTCGCGCTGCTGCTGTTCTCGACGCTGTGGATCCTGGGGCTCGTGATCACGCTCTGGATCGTCGTCATGGTGGCCCGTTGGGGCGGTGAGGTCCGGACCGAGCTGCGCCGTATCGCCGATGCGCTCGAAGTCCGCTCGGAACACATGCATCGCTGACGATCGCCACCTCTAGCTTGCGTCGAGCGCCTCGAGGAAAGCGGCTGCGACCGGAGCTGCCACCGTAGAGCCGGCACCACCGCCTTCGACGAGCACCGCGAAGGCGACGGTCCCTCTGAAGCCGACGAACCATGCGTGGGTGGGCGGGGGCACCGCTTCACCGAATTCCGCACTCCCGGTCTTGCCGTGAACCGGCTCTCCGGGCACGTCGGCAGCACGTCCCGTACCGGAAACCACGGCGGCCCGCATCATCGAACGAAGAGCGTCGACGACTGCAGGATCGAGAGGTATCTCGTCGCCGGCGCCGGCACCGAGCAGAATCGAGGGCGGGCGCCATGACCCCGACGCGACGGCAGCGGTCACCGAAGCCATATGGACCGGGCTGGCCACAACGCGCCCCTGGCCGATCGACGCCACCGCCTGGTCGGCGAGGTCGGCCGGCTCCGGGAAGCGGCCCCCCGACGTCGGGACCCCCAGGTCGTAGATGACTCCGAATCCGAACAGCGCCGCCGTTCGCTCCAGAACGGTCGCATCGAGCTGCGAGCCCAGGTCGGCGAACGTGGTGTTGCAAGACCGTGCGAACGCCGACGTGAGGGTTCCCGACCCGCTCCCGACGCCCGACGCGTTGTGGATCTCACGGCCTCCGATGAGGATCCGGTCCGGGCACGCGACCCGGTCGTCGGGACCGGTGCCGGCGCCGAGCGCTGCAGCTGCCGTGATGATCTTGAAGGTCGATCCGGGCGGGTACAGGCCGTCGAGAGCCCTGTTGAACTGATCCAGGGGGCGACTGGCGACGGCGAGGATTTCGGCGGTCGCGACGTCGAGCGCAACAAGCGCAACCGGAAGCTCGACGCCGGCGACCGCGGCGTCGGCAGCGAGCTGAACCTCGCTGTCCAGCGTGAGCTGGAGCGGCAGCGAGTCGGTCCCCGGCGACTCGATGAGTACTTCGACGACGCTGCCGGTGCCGTCGACGATCTCGATCCTGGTTGTCGGGCTACCGGCCAGGCGCCGCTCGAAAACCCGCTCGAGGCCGGATCGACCGACGACATCTCCCGGAACGTACGGGGCGCCGAGCTCGTCGAGGAGCTCCGCGGTGACCTCACCCACCCGCCCGACGAGCTGCGCGGCAAACTCCTCGGTCGGCGGGCGGCGGGATTCGCTGCTGCGGAAGATCACTCCTCCTACGGGGTAGAGAAGCGGTCGCACCTCCGTGTAGACGTCGAGCGAAACCTCTGCCACCGGAACAAACCAGTCGGGCTGGATATTGGGTTGTCCCAGAAGGGTGAGAATGATCTCGGGAGCGATGTCGAGGTGCTCCTGAAACGCGGTCGTGAGCTCGTCCATGTCGACGATGCGGCGCGGTTCGACGCCGATCGTGTAGGTCTCACGGATCGCGTTTATCGGCATTCCGTTCCGGTCGACGATCGGAGCCCGGTCCGGACGGCTCGAGGAACGATGGAAGCGGAGGCCGCTGCGGAGGGCCGGATGAATGACCGTGGTCTTCCAATCGACGAGCCAGGTGCCGTCGACGTTGACGAGGGGCAGAGCCCCCGAGAACGGCCACTCCCCGATCCCGGACAGCCGCAGCTTGGCGTCGAACCCGGCGACGGCGGTCCCCTCGGCGATGTCGACGGTGACGACGGCAAACTCGGCGACTTCCACCCCCAGCACGTCCTCCCACTCGCGGTGGCGCACCTCGAAGTCGGCCGGAGGATCGGTGACGAGGGACCGCATCGCGCTGTAGTCGAGTGTCTGCCATGCGGCGAAGTACCGATCGGCAACGCTACCGACGGCGATCCCCGCAGGAATGGTCGTCGTGGTGCTCGTCGTCGTTGTGGTCTCGCCACCGAAGAGGCGGCTGCCGCCGACCACCACGGCGCCGACGGCCACGGCGGTGAGTGCGAGCGCGCCGAGGCCCCCGAGCGCCGCAGCCCAGGGCCGGCGCCGGGGCGGTGTGAACATGGGACGGTTTCGACGCATACCTGGCCGCCTGCCGCGTGGGTACAGCGTACGGAGGCTGGTGGTCAGTGAAACGGATTTCGCAATGACTTGATCGAAAACGACGTGAGCCCGGCCGGTTGTTCCTCCCATATCTCCACCGCCGACACCCGGGCCGACGGCGGACCGGAATGGCAAAACTCGACGAGAGCCGCGACGCCACCGGCGTCACCTTCGAACACGGCCTCGACTGCGCCGTCTGCCAGATTGCGAACCCAGCCGGAAACACCGTGCGCAACGGCCTGGCGCCGGACGGTGTCGCGAAAGAAGACGCCCTGCACGCGACCCCGCACAATCACGCGGCGCCGCAGTGTTCCGGCATCGGTCGAATCGGCCATGTATCACGAGCACGGTACCCGGAGGCGGTCGCGAACCGGCGGGCGGCCGAAGCCGCCCGCCGGCCGTGTCCCGAAAACCTCGTTTATGCGGTTGCGACCGGTTCCGACGCTTTTTCGACGAAGCGCTCGGGCGGGGTAGACCCGTCCTCGCGCACACCCAGCACCCAGACTCCTGAAAGCGCGATTACCGCCCCGCCGATCATCAGCGTTATGACGATCGGTGAGAATCGCGCGGGATTCAGGGTGTCGTAGCTGTCGAGGTCGGCGCGGAATGTGTCGGACAGCACCTTGAATCGAGCCGGAGAATCCGGCATCGATTGCAGCGCCGCCGCCATGGAGGGGAACGAGGTCCCCGGGAACGTTTGTGATTCGGCAGGACGGAACCCGGCGGTCAAGCCAATACCGGCGATCGGTGCGACCGCGGCGGCTACTCGCCGGTGCATGTGACGTCCTCCTCGAGCAAAGTCAATGGTCAACGTAGGAGGGCGATACCCCCGGGGGGTAGAGGCGAAGGTCACCCCCGTGAACCGGGTGTACGCTCGACGCCATGGAGGATTCGCTGCGCTTCTTGACCTATCTCACGCCGAGCTACCCGGCAGAGCTGTTTCACGACATCGCAGCCTTCGCCGCGGCGGCGGCCGGCCGTCGACCGGTTGTCGACATCGAGACCCGGTGGTCGGGCCCCCCGCCGAATGAACCTGATCCCTTCTCGACGGGAAGCGCCGACGTCGGGTTCATCTGCTCGCCGTCGTATCTGCGGCTGACGGAGGACAGTCCACCTCCGGTCGAGCTGCTGCCGGCTCCGGTTTTCGCCGAGCCGCGCAACGAAGGGCGGCCCGTGTATTTCTGCGACGTGATCGTTGCCGCCACCTCGCCGGCACACTCGGTCGCGGACCTCGAAGGCGCAACGTGGGCTTACAACGACACCGAGTCGCTTTCCGGTTACTGGTCGATGCTTGCAGTCCTCGACGAGACCGATCTCGGAAGGGAGTTTCTCGGGGAGGCGAGACAATCCGGATCCCACCTGGCCTCGATTCAGGCGGTGGCATCGGATGTCGTCGCAACCGCCGTCATCGACGGCAACGTGTGGCCAACGGTGGCGCCGGAGCTTCGACATCGGATTCGTACCATCGCCACCGTCGGTCCCTTCCCGGCCCAGCCCATCGTGGTGCGTACGAGCCTGACCGAGGGGGTGCGCACGGCGCTGGCGACGGCATTGCTGGAAGCCGGCGATCGGTTCGCCGCCCATGGGGTCGTTGGCTTCGCACACCAGGACCCAACGCTCTATGCCGCAGAGCGGCAACTCCTGACCCACCTGCGATCGCGCTGAGCGGGCGCCGGATTCTCAGATTCCTTTCACATTCCGCAGGTGCAATACGGACACTGTCGCAGATCCGTATGTCTCATGAGAAGACAACGACAGCCGGTGTTGACACCGACGGCACCATCCGAAAGGACCACGATGTACGACCTCTACCGGCCCGCCGGGCCAACCAGCGAAGCGCCATCACCGCCGGTTGCGTACACGGCTCAGCCGGCGGTTCCCCCTCCAGCTCCC
>JBFIQU010000054.1:0-10811 GCA_041609395.1 Acidimicrobiia bacterium
GTTCGAAGACTCCCGGGGACGGGCCGTCGACCTACATCCGCTCCGGGTCCACGACGGGGGACTCGATCAGATCCTGCTCGACGGGAGCGTGTACACGTTCGCTCCCGAAGCACTCGCCGCCACCGGAACCATCGACGGCGTGCCGGTCCGCTGTATGACCGCCACCCAGCAGCTGCGGGCCCATGCCGGCTACGAGCCGACCGACCGGGACCGTCACGACGTGGCGCTGCTGTGCCGGACCTTCGACCTCGAACCACCGCCTCCGTATGCCTCCTGACCCACCCGCCCGCAGGCTGCTCGCCGTCGTCGTCGCCATGACGGCAACCGGGGTGTTGACGTTCGCCCTCATCACCCCGGCGCTGCCCGACCTCGCCGACGCGCTCGGCGTTTCGCGGGGCTCCATCGGCCTCGTTCAGGGTGCCGTGGCGATCCCCGGAACCGTGCTGGCCATCTTCATGGGCTATCTCGCCGATCTCAGAGGCCGGCGTTTCGTCGGTATGTGGAGCCTCGTCATCTTCGGTGTCGCCGGCGTGGCCGGGTTCTTCGCCCGCGACTTCTGGGTGCTCGTTGCGGTTCGTGCCGTGCAGGGCATCGGCACCTCAGGCCTGCTGTCGCTCGGTGTGGTGGTGGTCGGCGACCTGTTCATCGGCGAGCAGCGGCGCTGGGCCCTCGGGATCAACGCCGCCGGTATCACCATCACGGCCATGATCTCGCCGATCCTCGGCGGTGCGCTCGCCCAGCTCGATCCCTTCTACCCGTTCCTTCTGTTCGGCGTCGCCTTTCCCTTGATCTGGTGGGCCCGGCTTCTTCCGGGGGTACCGGACGGTCCGCCCCCGGCCCCGGCGTTTCGCCACGTCCGTGACATGTTCCGTCTGCTGCACCGCGATCGCACCCTCAGCGACTTCGTCGGGCTGCTGCCGTTCTCGCTCGTGACGATGGTGGTCTTCGTCGGCTTCGGTTTCACGGTCACGCCGCTCTTCCTCGAAGGAGCCTTCGGTGTCGAGGCCGCTCCCCGCGGCCTGATCCAGTCGGTGCTGTCGGTGGGCAGCTCGATCACCTCACTGGCGGCTGCCCGTCTGCGCACCCGCTACCAGCCCAGCACGATCCTGTCGGTGGCCATGGCCGGGGTGGTCGCCGGGTTCATCGTCCTGTCGTGGTCCCCGTCGCTTCCCGTCGTGGGAGCCGGTCTCTTCATCATCGGGCTGTCGATCGGGGTCATCTTCCCGGTGGTGCAGGAGTTCCTCGTTGCGTCGGTCCCCGCCGAGTTCCGGGGAGCGGCCGTCGGCACCTGGATCTCGTTCATACGCACCGGTCAGGTCATCGGGCCGATCCTGGGGGCGGCGCTCGCCGACGGGATCGGGGAGCGGATCACGTACGGAGTCGGGGCGGTGGTCTTCGCCCTGCTGGCGGCCGCGGCATGGCCGTTGCGCAGAGCAGCTCGCAGCGCGGTGCACCCGCCGTCGTAAGCTCACGGCAGATGACGATTACGGGAACCCGCCTCGATAGCCTCCTCGGCGATCTGCGCGCCGCCGTGGGCCGGGAGCGGCTCAAGACCGATCCGCTCGAGCTCCACGTCTACGGAACGGACGGCGGGGTGGCTCGCGGCGAACCCCTGGCCGTGGTGCTTCCCGAGACGACCGAAGAGGTTGTCGCCGTCGTCCGTGCCGCCAACCGTCATGACGTGCCGTTGATCGCGCGCGGTGCCGGAACCGGGCTCGCGGGAGGAGCCGTTCCCGTTGAACCCGCCGTGCTCGTCGTCCTCACCCGGATGAACCAGATCCACGAGATCGACGACGCCTCTCAGACTGCCTGGGTCGGCCCGGGCGTCATCAACCTCGACTTGAGCCGGGTCACGCAGTCAGCGGGCCTCTACTTCGCCCCCGACCCCAGCTCGCAGGCCGCGTGCACGATCGGCGGCAACGTCGCAACCAATGCCGGCGGCCCCCATTGCCTCGCCGACGGCACCACCGTCGCTCACATTCTCGGTGTCGAGATGGTCACGGCCGCCGGTGAGGTCGTCAATCTCGGCGGCAAGGCACCGGATCCCCCCGGACTCGACTTACGCGGCGTCGTGGTCGGGTCGGAGGGAACACTCGGGATCGTCACCAAGGTCCTGGTGCGGCTGCTCCCGGAGCCTCCCGAGGTGCGGACGATGCTCATCGCGTTTGCCACGGTTGAGGACGCCGCCGCCACCGTGTCGGGGACGATTGCCGCGGGAGTCGTGCCCGCTGCCCTCGAGATGATGGATCGCGAGACCACCATCGCCGTCGAGAACTTCGTGCAGGCCGGGCTGCACACCGAGGCGGCGGCGCTGCTGCTCGCGGAAGTCCAGGGCGCCCCGGCTGCGGTCGCTGCGGAAGAGGATCTCATCGCCCGTGTCGCCGCTTCCAACGCTGCCATCGAGGTGCGGACGGCCGCCGACGACATGGAACGAGCCTTGTTCTGGAAGGCGCGCAAATCGGCATTCGGAGCGGTGGCACAGGCGGCGCCGGACTACTACCTCCACGACACGGTTGTTCCCCGCACTCGCCTCGTCGAGGTCCTCAAACGCGTCTACGAGATCGGCGAGCGCTACGACCTGACCATGATGAACGTGTTTCACGCCGGCGACGGGAACCTGCACCCGCTGATGGCCTTCGACGGATCCGAGCCCGGGGTGCTGGAGCGGGTTCGCCGCGCCGCCGAGGAGATCGTCGAAGCCAGCATCGAGGCCGGAGGGGTCCTCTCCGGGGAACACGGCATCGGACTCGAGAAGCGAGACCTCATGCCGCTGATCTTCTCGCCGGTCGATCTCGACGCCCAGGAGCGGCTTCGCGAAGCGTTCGATCCGGAGCGGCGGCTCAATCCCGGCAAAGTCCTTCCCGCCGGCTCGCGCTGCCTCGACTACGGATTGATGCCGTGACCGACCTGGCTGCGGAGTTCGCCGACATCGCCGTCGACGACGCCGCGATTCCCCTGGAGACGGTATTGGCCCCTCGCAGCGAGGAGGAGGCGGCAGCCGTGCTGGCTGCGGCCGCGCGGTCGGCTACCGCCATCGTGCCGTGGGGAGGTGGATCACAGCAGGGACTGGGAGCTCGCGTCGATGCCGCCGTCGCCGTCCTGACCCGGCACCTGCCCAACCACGTCGAGTGGAGTCCGGACGATCTGACCGTGGTGGCCGGAGCCGGAGTGAAAATTGCCGATCTCGAGAGGCAGCTGGCGGGCGGCGGCCAGAGTGCGGTCCTCAGCGAGACCCCCGGATCAGGGACCGTGGGCGGCGCAGTCGCGACCGGGCTCTCCGGATGGCGGCGCTACCGCTACGGCCCTACCCGGGACCGCATTCTCGAGGTGAGGCTGGTCACGGGCGACGGCCGCATCGTGCGAGGCGGGGGCCGGGTGGTGAAGAACGTCTCCGGGTACGACCTGCCTCGCCTCGTCACCGGGTCGCTCGGTTCGCTGGGCCTCATCACCGAGGTCTGCTTCAAGCTGTGGCCTATCGGGGCGGAGGTGCGCACAGTGCGGGTAGCAGACCCGTTCGCTGCGGACGCTTTGCTGTACCGGCCGCTGGCGGTGATCGCCGACCGCAGCGGGGGGTGGGTCTTTCTGGCCGGGACCGCCGCCGATGTCGAAGCCGCAGTCGATGTGCTGCAGGGCGATGCTCGCGATGGGTTGGTATGGCCGGACGACCCCGACGGCGATCTCGCCGGGATCGTCCGCGTGCCTGCCGGGGACGTCCCCGATGCGGTGGCGCGTATCCCGGATCACTTCAACTACCTGGCCGGGGTCGGGGTCGGGGAGATCCGGTTCGGCGGTCCGTCCGACTCCGGGGCCGTCGACCTCCTGCGCCGGTATGCGGAGGCCCGCGGCGGGTCCGTCGTCATCACACGAGGCGGGAACGGCCTCGATCCGTGGGGAACTCCTCCGGCGTCTCTCTCCCTGCAAGCAAGGGTAAAAGCCGCCTTCGATCCCCGGCGGGTCTGCAACCCGGGGCGTTTGCCGGGAGGACTGTGATGTCGTGGACGACGCCGTGGGCGCCGACCGCTGCCGAGCTGAATTCCTGCATTCAATGTGGTCTGTGCCTTCCGGTGTGTCCGACGTTCCGGCTCACCGGAGACGAAGCGGCTTCGCCGCGCGGCCGGCTCACTGCCATGTCGGCCGTCGCTGCCGGTGCTCCCCTGTCCGACGCCTTCGAAGAGATGATGGGGTTCTGCTTGCAGTGCCGGGCTTGTGAGGCGGCGTGCCCATCACTCGTGCCGTTCGGGCGCGCCATGGAGGGAGCTCGTGCCGAGCTGGCCGTCCAGCGCCCCACCCGGCGGAGGCGGCTGCGGACCGCGATGGTCGGACGATCCGGCATCGCCGGCCGGACGCCGATGCGGATGGTCACCGCCGCGGCGGCGCTGGCCCAGCGACTCGGCCTGGGTCGGTTGGGAGGCCGCATCGGGCGCACCGTGCGCGGGCTGCGGCGTCTGTCCGTTCGTCCCCCCACGATCCGCGGCACGGAGCATCGAAGCGGTCCGGCGCCGCTGGGCAGGGTCGCCGTGCTGGCCGGATGCGTGATGGATCCCTGGTTCGGCGGTGTCCACCAGGCGACGATCTCGCTGCTGATCCGGGCGGGATACGCCGTATCCGTTCCTGACACCCAGGGATGCTGCGGTGCCCTCGCCGCCCACGACGGCGCCGCCGCCACCGCAGAGCGGCTGGCAGCGGTCAACGTGGCTGCGTTCGCCGGGGCCGACGTCATCGTTGCCAACGCCGCCGGATGCAGCGCCCACCTCAAGGACTACGGCCACTGGGCACCGAACGGCAATGCCGTGGCAGAGCGGGCCCGCGATGTGACTGAAGTGGTTGCTGCGGCGATCGACTCCGGCCGACTTCCGGCGCTGCCCCCTCGCAGCGAAGCGGTCGTGATCCACGATCCCTGCCACCTTCGGCATGCACAACGGATCTTCGATCAGCCGCGCACGATCGTCCGTGCGGCCGGGTATACGACCGTCGATCTCGATGCCGATGGACTGTGCTGCGGCGCCGCCGGCATGTATTCGATGTTTCGGCCGGATACCGCGGCGCAACTGGGGAGGAAGAAGGCGGATCTCGTCCGGGCGGCGGGACCCACGTTGGTGGTGTCGGCCAATCCCGGATGTGAGATGCAGCTGCGTTCGCACCTGGGACCGGACTACCGGATTCTCCACCCGGTTGAGCTGTATGCCTCAGCTCTCGAGGACCTGGAACCGTCCCGTCCCTCGTGATGAACCAGGTGCCTTTCCACGTCACCGAGCCCGTCCCGGATGTGCCGCACATGCTGTCCCAGCACGGACGGGTATTTCGATCGTTCCTCGCTCAGGATTCGGACAGCCATTCGTACGGGGTGGAGGTCGACGGGCAGCGCTTCTTCGTCAAGCACGCGGTGGCTTCCGACGGCGTCGCCTCGCTGGAACGAGCCGTCGCCTTCCATGCTGCGGTCCGGCACCCCGCCATCGTGCCTCTGAGCACCACATTCCCGACCCGGTTCGGGCCTGCCCTCGTGTACCCATGGCAGCACGGCGACGTGCTCTATCACCCCGCCGAACGCGGCGCCGACCGGGATACTCCCGGCAGCCCGCACCGGTGCTTCCGGGAGCTGCCACCTCCCGAGGTGCAGGGCGCGATCGCAGCGATCCTCGATGCCCACGTTGTCGTGGCGGCCGCCGGGTTCGTCGCCGTCGACCTCTACGACGGCTGCTGCCTCTACGACTTCTCCACCCAGACGATGCATCTCATCGATCTCGACGAGTACCGGCCGGGGCCGTTCACCGTCGAGGCGGAGCGACTTCCGGGCTCGACCCGGTTCATGGCGCCGGAGGAGTTCCGGCGCGGCGCGATCATCGATGAGCGAACCACCGTCTTCAACCTGGGCCGCATGATCTCAGTGCTGACCGAAGCGGTGCGCCGGCCGGAGAGGGTCGACGCCGTCATAGCCGGGGCCACCGCAGCCGACCGGGCTGCTCGCTATCCGCTCGTCACCGACCTGGTTGCCGCGTGGCGTGCCACTTGCTAGCGGCGCGGTTCACGGCGGCGTGGTGCCGGATTGCTGCGCTACCACCAGGCCCGCTTCCCAACCGGGTGCCCGTCCTCCGTCCGGGGCAACGACTTCATGCATGGGGAGGCCGCTGCACGCCAGCAGCCACGAAATCACCGAATTCGAGTTCCACATGTCCCCGCACCCGACCGGGTCGCGGCCCCAGGTGAGGGCGGGGACGGCCGGCGCCAGATCCAGGACCCGTTGCGCCACGGCGGCATCGATGCTCGCCGTCCGGGGGCCACCCACCGCAGCCGATGCATCCGGCAGGTTGCCGTCCTGCCAGCGGCGTACCTCATAACGAAACACCCGGGTGAGCGACAGGGGGCGGGCGAAGACGGGACCCGTGGCCACGACGCCGCGCCCCGCAGGGTCGCCTGCCGGGCTCGGCCACATCGTTTCGACCACGTAGCTGCCGGCCGGAGTGTGGACGCGCAATGCGGTGTGGAACAAGGCAAGCGGGCGGCGCCGCTGCTTTCGAGCCAGAAGCCCTTCGTAGATACGGCCGTTCATGCGGACGAAGCCCGTACCGCCGGCACCGAGTGGAATCCAGTACAGAACGACGGCGCTGCCGTCGCCGTCGGGACGGCCTTCGGTGCGGGACGAACGATCTCGGTTCACGGCTCTCCCCGGTCGGATTTCAGTGAAGGGAGCCTCGGGGATGGAGCTGTGGATCGACAGGGCCGTTGGTCCCGATCGGACACTCCAGTGAGCCGCACCGCCGGCGCGTCCCCCACCGGGACTTTCAACAGCGCGCTGGGGACTTTCGCGCCTAACCGCGCCCGGACCGCCAAGCCCACGATGGCGTCCGACCGGGAGAGGATTCAACGCGTGAAGCACTACGTCACCATCGATGGCAACGAAGCCGCTGCCTCGATTGCCCACCGGGTGAACGAGGTCATAGCCATCTATCCGATCACACCCGCCTCACCCATGGGCGAGCTGGCCGACGCATGGTCGGCGCGGCGCCGAACCAACATCTGGGGAACGGTTCCCGAGGTCGTCGAGATGCAGAGCGAGGCGGGAGCCGCCGGTGCGGTCCACGGGGCGCTGCAGACCGGAGCGCTCACCACGACCTTCACGGCATCGCAGGGCTTGCTCCTCATGCTCCCGAACATGTTCAAGATCGCGGGTGAGCTGACCCCGACCGTCTTCCACATCGCCGCCCGTACCGTTGCCACACACGCGCTGTCGATCTTCGGCGACCACTCGGACGTCATGGCGGCGCGTACGACCGGCTTCGCCATGCTGGCGTCTTCCTCGGTGCAGGAGGCGCACGACCTCGCACTCATCGCCCACGCCACGACCCTGCGCTCCCGGATCCCCTTTCTTCACTTCTTCGACGGGTTTCGTACGTCTCACGAGGTCGCCAAGATCGAGTTCATCGACGACGACGTCGTTCGCAGCCTGATCGACGACGATCTCGTAGCTCAGCATCGTTTGCGGGCACTCGATCCGAACCGTCCCGTCCTGCGCGGCACTGCCCAGAACCCGGATGTGTTCTTCCAGGCGCGCGAGGCGATCAACCCGCACTACGCCGCCGTCGCAGGCGAGGTGGCGGCGGTCATGGATGAGTTCGCTACGGCTACGGGACGTCGATACCGGCCGTTCGACTATGTGGGGGCCGAGGACGCGGAACGGGTCGTCGTGCTGATGGGTTCCGGAGCCGGACCCGTCGCCGAGGTCGTCGAAGCCATGGCTGCCGCCGGCGAGAAGGTCGGGGCCGTGATCGTCCGCCTCTACCGTCCCTTCGACGCAGCGCTCTTTGCGGCGGCGTTGCCCGCCTCGGTGACGTCGATTGCCGTGCTCGATCGGACCAAGGAGCCGGGTGCCGTCGGCGAGCCGCTGTACCAGGACGTGGTTGCCGCGCTGGCGTCCCGTTCCGCAACTCTGCCCCGCATCATCCGGGGCCGGTACGGCCTGTCGTCGAAAGAGTTCACCCCGGCCATGGTGAACGCCGTCTTCGCAGAGCTGCACGCCGGTGAACCGAAGCCGGAGTTCACCGTCGGTATCACCGACGATGTCTCCCACCTCAGCCTCACCGTCGATACCTCCTCATGGGAAGAACCGGTCGACGTGGTACGAGCCGTGTTCTTCGGACTCGGGAGCGACGGCACGGTGGGAGCCAACAAGAACTCCGTGAAGATCGTCGGAACGAAGACCGACAGTTACGCCCAGGGATACTTCGTCTACGACTCCAAGAAATCGGGATCGACGACCGAGTCGCATCTCCGCTTCGCGCCCCATCCCATCCGGTCCACGTACCTGATCGAGAAGGCCAACTTCGTGGCGTGTCACGATTTCGGCCTCCTCGAGAAGCTGCCGGTGCTGCGCAGCGCAGCACCCGGCGCCACGTTCCTCCTCAACAGTCCGTTCGCGGCGGATGCAGTCTGGGATCAGCTTCCCCTGGAGGTCCAGCAGAGCATCATCGACAAGAAGCTCGAGTTCTACGTGGTCGATGGATACGCCGTTGCCGGTGAAGCCGGGCTCGGCCGCCGTGTGAACACCGTGCTGCAGACCTGCTTCTTCGCACTCACCGATCTCCTCGACACCGACCTGGCCATCGAGGCCATCAAGGAAGCCGTGGCGGAGACCTACGGGAAACGAGGGGAGGTGGTGTTGCAGCGCAACTACCAGGCAATCGACGCCGCCGTCGCCTCGATGGAGAGGGTCGCGGTTCCCGCCGCCGCAGATTCGGAGCTGCGCTTCCGTCCTCCGGTTCCCGAGCACGTCCCCGACTTCGTCGAGAGGGTGACGGCTCGCATCATCGCCGGTGAGGGCGATTTGCTGCCGGTGAGTGCCATGCCGATCGACGGGACGTTCCCCACCGGCACCGCGCAATACGAAAAGCGCAGCATCGCGCTGGAGATTCCGATCTGGGATCCGGACATCTGCATCGACTGCGCCCGCTGCGCCCTCGTCTGCCCGCATGCTGCGATCCGCATGAAGCTGTTCGACGCCGCCGACATCGCGGGGGCACCGGCCGGGTTCAAGTCCAAGGAGTGGTCCGGCAAGGACTTCCCGGGACTGGCCATGACGATCCAGGTAGCCCCCGACGACTGCACGGGGTGTGGCGTGTGCGTGGACATCTGTCCGGCCAAGAGCAAGGAGGAGGTCAAGCACAAGTCCATCAACATGGAGCCCAAGCAGGACCACCTCGACGTGGAACGGCAGGCATTCGAGTTCTTTTGCGAGATCACGCCCTTCGATCGCACCCGGCTCCGGCTCGATACGGTCAAGGGCTCGCAGATGGCAGAGCCCCTGTTCGAGTTCTCCGGAGCCTGCTCGGGGTGCGGAGAGACGCCCTACGTCAAGCTCCTGACCCAGATGTTCGGCGATCGAACGGTCGTCGCCAACGCCACCGGGTGCTCGTCGATCTACGGCGGCAATCTGCCGACGACCCCGTGGTCGCAAGACCGCAGCGGCCGGGGTCCGGCCTGGTCGAACAGCCTCTTCGAAGACAACGCCGAGTTCGGTCTCGGCATGCGGCTTGCCGTCGACGCCAAACGCGACGTGGCCCGCACGCTCGTAGAAGAGCTCGCCGGCGAGCTGGGCGACCTGGCAGGTGAGCTTCTCGACGCCGAGCAGTCCGACGAGGCCGGCCTGGCCGCGCAGCGGGCGCGCGTCGAGGAGTTGCGGTCACGACTCGCCGCCATCGAGGCGCCTCAGGCGCGGCGGCTCGAGACCGTAGCCGACGCCCTGGTCAACACCTCGGTCTGGATCATCGGCGGCGACGGTTGGGCATACGACATCGGTTTCGGTGGGCTCGACCACGTCCTGGCCTCGGGACGCGACGTGAATGTCCTCGTGCTGGACACCGAGGTCTACTCGAACACCGGCGGCCAGGCCTCCAAGGCGACGCCACGGGCGGCGGTGGCCAAGTTCGCGGCCGGCGGCAAGCCGACGGCAAAGAAGGACCTGGGGATGATCGCCATGGCGTATGGCGACGTCTACGTTGCCCGCATCGCCATGGGCGCCAACATGACGCAGACCGTCAAGGCGTTCGCCGAGGCAGAGGCCCATCCGGGGCCGTCGTTGATCATCGCCTACAGCCCCTGCATCGCCCACGGCATCGACATGGCCGCCCAGATGCAGCACCAGAAAGCCGCCGCCGACAGCGGGTACTGGCCGCTCTACCGATTCGACCCGGCCAAGGCAGGAAACGGAGGCCATCCGTTCAAGCTCGACAGCCGTAAACCGTCGATCTCGTTCCGCGACTTCGCCATGAAGGAGGCTCGCTTCGCGATGCTGGCGATGGCGAATCCGGAACAATCGGAACGCCTCATCGACCAGGCCCAGTCCGACATCGACGACCGATGGCACCTCTACGAACAGACGGAGGACATCGAATGGACCCAGCTCGCAGACGAAGGGGAGGCGAAGTGATGGTCGACCTGGCGACCTCGTACATGGGGATGACACTCAGCAGTCCAATCGTCCCGTCGGCGTCGCCGTTGACCGGATCCATCGATACGCTGCGCAGTCTCGAGGATGCCGGGGCGGCGGCCGTCGTGCTGCCCTCTCTGTTCGAGGAACAGATCGAGCACGAGGCGATGGAGGTGCACCGCAGCCTCGAGTACGGAGCCGGCTACTACGCGGAGGCCACGGCCGGCTACTTCCCCGAGATGGACGAGTACAACACCGGGCCCCGTCAGTACCTCGACCACCTGGAGGACGCCAAGCGGCACCTGTCCATACCGGTCATCGCCAGCCTCAACGGTACGTCGCGTGGGGGATGGACCCTCTACGCCCGTCTCCTCGAGGAAGCCGGCGCCGA
>JBFIQU010000055.1:0-10765 GCA_041609395.1 Acidimicrobiia bacterium
CGGCGCCGGGATGAACATCGACCGTTCTGCCGGTCGCAGAACGGCCCGTGGCTGCAACCGCGCCAGGCGAACCTCTTGCGAGTCCGTCAGCACCACGGGAGCAAGCCGCACCTCCCGCTTCAGATGAACGACTTCCTCGAGTCCGATGCGGATCGCCTCGACCCGCAACCGGGCCACATCGATCAGCGCCTGCGCTTCGGGAGGCGGAACTCCGTACCGGTCGGTCCATTCGACGACCACCTCATCGACGGCGTCCGCCGTGTCGGCAGCCGCCAGCCGGCGATACGCCTCGAGGCGCACCGCTTGTTCGGCCACGTAGCCGTCGGGTAGATGGGCATCGACCGGCAGGTCGATGCGGACCTGCGGCGGCTCGTCCCTCACCACCGCCCCGGTCTGGAGTTCCTCCACGGCCTCCGCCACGAGATCGGCATAGAGGTCGAATCCGACCGCAGCGATGTGGCCCGACTGAATCTCGCCGAGCATGCTGCCCGCACCCCTGATCTCCAGGTCGCGCAGCGCAAGCTCGAAGCCGGAGCCGAGATCGCTGTACTCCCCGATCGCCTCGAGCCTCCGGTAGGCGTCCTCGGTGAGCCGTTCCTCCGGGGGATGAAAGAGGTACGCATAGGCCCGCTGGTTGGAGCGCCCGACGCGGCCGCGCAGCTGATAGAGCTGTGCCAGGCCCAGCAGATCGGCGCGCTCGACGATCAGCGTGTTGACCTGGGGCAGATCGAGGCCCGATTCGATGATCGTCGTTGCGACGAGAACGTCGTATTCACGGTTCCAGAAGTCGAGCATGATCTGCTCGAGCTGGCCTTCGCTCATGCGGCCGTGGGCGACGGCGTACCGAGCATCGGGCACAAGCCGCCGCAGCCGTTCGACCGCATGATCGATCGACTGGATGCGGTTGTGGACGTAGAACACCTGGCCCTCCCGCAACATCTCCCGCCGTAATGCGGCCGCCACCGCGGGCTCGTCGAAGGGCCCGACGTACGTCAGGATCGGATGACGGTCTTCGGGAGGCGTCCGAATGTGGCTGACCTCACGGACCCCGGTCAGCGCCATCTCCAGCGTCCGCGGAATCGGGGTTGCCGTGAGCGTGAGGACGTCGACGGTCGTGCGTAGTTCCTTGATCTTGTCTTTGGCGCCGACTCCGAACCGCTGTTCCTCATCCACCACGAGCAGACCGAGCTTCTCGAACGTGACATCTTCGCTCAACAAGCGGTGGGTGCCGATGACAACGTCGACCTGCCCCGTCGCAACGCCTTCGATCACCCGGCGCTGCTGGCCCGTCGTGAGGAACCGGCTCAGCATCGCAACCCGGATCGGAAACGGATCGAAACGCTCGGAGAAGGTCTGGAAGTGCTGCTGAGCCAGCAGTGTGGTCGGGACCAGCACCGCTGCCTGCTTGCCGTCCTGAACAGCCTTGAACGCGGCCCGCAGTGCGATCTCGGTCTTGCCGAACCCGACGTCACCGAAGATCAACCGATCCATCGGACGGTTCGTCTCCATGTCGGACTTGACGTCGTCGATCGCCGTGAGCTGATCGGGAGTCTCCTCGTACGGGAATGCCGACTCGAATTCACGCTGCCAAGGCGTGTCCGGCGAGTAGGCGTGTCCCGGCGCCACGGCGCGCGCCCGGTGCAGGCTCACGACGCGTTCGGCGACTGCAGCAACCTCCTTCCGCACCCGGCCACGCGTTGCCTCCCAATCGGTGCCGCCCATACGCGACAGCCGCGGTGCCTCCCCGCCGGTGTACCGGCGAACCGCGGCAAGCTGATCTGTCGGCACATAGAGCCTGTCCCTGCCCGCATATGCGATGAGCAGGTAATCGCGCTCGATTCCTGCGACCGTCCGGCTGACGAGACCCTCGAACCGGCCGATCCCGTGGTGACGATGGACGACGTAGTCGCCGGGTTCGAGATCGCGATACGCCTCGCCGGCCTGCACCGCCCGGCCCCGGCTGCGTCGATGCGAGCGGCGCCGTCCGGCGATCTCCCGCTCTCCCAGGACGGCCACGCCGGGAGCGGCCGCGACGAATCCGTCGTGGATGCCGATGTCGACGATTGCCGACCCCGGTTGCTGCAGGGCCTCGACCCGGGGCAGCACGATCCCGGCCTCGCCGAGCAAACGGGCGACCCGGTCGGCCGCGGGAGCCCCATCCATAGCGATGACGACATCGACCCCGTCGGACCTCAGTTTGGCCAAGGCCTTGGCCACCGAGTCCGGATCACCGGGGACGGCATCGAGACCGCGCACCGAGAGCGCGCTGTCGTCCGGTCCGGCGGCAAGCGATGGAGCGTCGAGGTGGGGAACACCTTCGAGAGCCGGCTGCAGCGGGAGGTAGAGCGCAGGGTGCTCACCCGCTTCGGGGGCACCGTGCCCCCACGTCGGCGCCAGCGCCGCGGCGAGTTCCTCCTCCTCCTTCACGAGTTCGCGACTGCGATCGTGGCTGCGGACCGGGTCGAAGACGATGATGCGCACTCCGGCCGGGACCTCATCGAACAGCGTCCGCTCGGCACCCAGCCAGGGGAGCCAGGACTCGATTCCGGGAAACAGGAGGCCTTCGATGATGCGATCCCATGTCGCCGCCGCCCAGGGCTCGGTTTCCAGCAGACGGCGCGCCGCCGCGGCCACCTCCGGATCCGACCGGAACTCCCGAGCCGGATATGCCTCGAGGGCCGCAACCGAGCCCGTCGAACGCTGGTCGCCGAACGAGAACGAACGGATCTCGTCGACGAGATCGCCCCAGAGTTCGAGACGGATCGGATCGCCTCCCTGGGCGGGAGCGACATCGATGATCCCGCCGCGCACGGCGAACTCGCCCCGACCTTCGACGCGCTCGGTGCGGTGGTAACCCGCGGCGGCGAGACTGCCAATGAGGGCTTCGCGGTCGATCTCGGTGTCGACTTCGACGCGCACCGGCGCCGGATCGGAAGGACTGACTCGCTGCGTTGCCGCCCGCACCGATGCCACATACACCTCTCCGGCTCGCGCCTGTCGCAGCCGATGGCGCCCGGCGGCGCGCACGGCCATCGTCGCGATGTTGGGCGACACATGCTCGAACGGAAGGGTCTCCCAGGCCGGGATCGGGTAGACGGCATCGGCGAAGAGTTCGAGGTCGTCGCTGAGGTTCTCGGCATCCCGTTCCCCGGCAACCACGGCGACGACCGCGGTCTCGTGGAGGGCGGCGACGCCGGCCACGTAGAAGGCGCGCAACGAGGCCGGCACGACGAGGCGGCCGGATGCGGACGCGGGCAAAGCCCCGTCCCAGCGATCGACGAGGGCGCGCAGGGGCGGCGGCATGGAAGTGAGAAGCTACTAGCTAACAGCTACTAGCCATCAGCTATTAGCTTCGGGGGTATGGAACGCAACGTCCTCGGCGAAGAACTGGAAGTGTGCAGCCTCGACCCGGTCACCGGATGGTTCCGTGACGGAAGCTGCCGTACCGACGATCGCGATCGCGGCAGCCACACCATATGCGCCGTCGTAACGCGGGAATTCCTGGAGCACCAGCGGAGTATCGGCAACGACCTGACGACTCCGGCACCGCAGTTTCGGTTTCCGGGACTCGTTCCCGGCGATCGGTGGTGCGTGACGGCTCCCAACTGGCTGCGAGCGCACCGCGACGGTGCGGCCGCTCCGGTGGTCCTGGCTGCGACCCACGAACGGGTGCTCGACATCGTGCCCCTGGACACACTGCGCGAATACGCAGTGGACATCCCGCCCGACCCCAGCAGCCTGGAAGAGTCTCCCGAGCTCTGAGAGCGGCGCGCGACGCCGCCGGCGCGTACGCTTCGCCGGGGCCGGGATGTTGCGACGAGAGGGGATTCCCGGTGCAGTTCACGTTCGATTTCGACACCAAAGCATCACCCGAGCAGGTCAAGGCTGCACTCACGGACTTCAGTGATCGCCGGACCGAGATCTGGAAGGACACGCTCGATCCCGACAAGTACGAGGTCCGTGAGGTCGGCGACACGTGGGCCGTTGCCAGAGAAGGCAGCAAGCGGCCCTCCGTGTGGGCGGTCGAACGCTACGACTGGTCGGAACCAGGCAAGGTCAGCTGGACGGTCGAGGAGAGCAACTTCTGCAAACCGGGAAGCGGCGTCCAGGTCAAGATCCAGAGCGCCACCAACGGCGGCAGCCACGTCGCAGGCCAGTGGCATCGCACCCCGGCCGGGCTCAAGGGCAACATCATCATCGCCATGACACGTTTCGTCGGACCCACGATGATCTCGAAATACATGCGGGAGGCACTCGACCGCTACGCGGAAGCCCAGTCGCCCGCAAGCTGAGAAAGCCGACTAGAGGGCCGGGGGTGGCGGCGCGAAGCCGCTCTCCACGAGCCAGCGCACCGCGCGCCGGATCGTCTGGTCGAACGGGGTGTAGATCAGTCCGAGGTCCGAAGCCGCCTTCGAGCCGTCGTAGCGATGTCCGTGTTGAAGCACGCGGACGACTTCCGGGCATATCACCGCATCCCGTCCCCCGAGGCCTCCGAACAGCTTGCCGAGACGACCACCCATCCGGGCTGCGAATCCGGGCAGCGACACCACCTCCGTCTCGAGCCCCGTCACTCGACGAAGAACGGCAAACGCATCGTCGCTCGCAACGCTCGCACCACTCAGCACATACCGCTCCCCCGGTGTGCCGCGGGTTGCGGCCAGGACGTGACCCTCGACGCAGTCGGCGATGTCGACGATCGAAAAGACGGTGCGGATCGCGAACCGCAACCGACCGTTGAGGAATTCGATGAGCAAGCGAGCCGTCCCCGTACTCCGGCCCGGACCCTGCACCGACGACGGGTTGACGACCACGACGTCGACTCCGTGGGCCGCTGCCGCCTCCCGGACCGCTTTCTCGGCCAGGTACTTGGACTCTTCGTAGTAGGTCAAGAAGTGTCCACGATGGGGTGACGTCTCGGACCCGAAGCTGCCATGCTGCTCGCCGAGCGTGGCGGCCGACGACGTGTACACCACGCGAGACACGCCGGCGGCCGCAGCAGCAGCGATCACATTCTCCGATCCTTCGATGTTCACCCGGTACATCGGATCGGGATCCCGCATGCAGTACCGATTGACCCCGGCCACATGGAACACGAGATCGCACCCTTGCATCCCGGTTTCCAGCGAGTCGGGCTCGAGCACGTCGCCCATCACGGCCGAAGCTCCGGTGGCCGACACGGTCTCGCCGCCGGTGCGATCACGTGCCAGCGCGATGACCTCCGGCCGATCGGGATCGGCCCGGAGCCGTTCGAGGAGTGCGTTTCCGATGAACCCGGTCCCACCGGTGACGAAGACGCGCTTCATCGAGCAGCCCGCGCCACGGCGCGAAACCGGGAGAGATACTCGACACCCGAGAGCACCGTGACGATCACGGCGGCGATCATCATCCACTCGTCCAGGAAGTACGGCCCCCACGGATCCGACAGTCGCACCATGGCGAGCCCGATGGCGAGGAACTGGACCGTGGCCTTCACCTTCCCCAAGATCGAAGGCGGCACGGGAGTTCCGTCGAGCGCAGCCAGACCGCGCAACCCCATGATCGTGACCTCACGAGCAACGATCACAAATGCAGCCCAGGCCCACGTTCGTCCCGCCTCCACCAGGGCAAACAGGACTCCCGTCACGAGGATCTTGTCGGCAACGCTGTCGAGAAACGAGCCGAGCACCGTCGACACGTTCCACCGCCGCGCCAGATAACCGTCGAGGAAGTCGCTCACCGCGGCTACGACGAAGAGCGCGGCGGCGATCCCGAAAGCATGATTCACGTCGCTGCGCGCCAGGATCAACCCCATCACCACGGGAGTGAGCGCAATCCGCAACAGAGCGAGCTGGTCGGGGAGACTCAAATGATCCTTCGGTCGTGGCGAGCCGATGGTAGAGGCGCCGCGGCGCCGGCTTCACTCGATCCAGTCGAGCGTTCGTGTCACGGCCTTCTTCCAGCGAGCATGCAGCCGATCGCGCTCGGACCGGTCCATGCCCGGTGACCAGCGAGTGTCCTCTTGCCACAACCCGGCGAGCGCGGCGGTGTCGCGCCAGAGCCCGGCTCCGATTCCGGCCGCATAGGCCGCCCCCAACGCCGTCGTCTCGGTGATCGCCGGACGGACGACGTCGGTCCCAAGCAGGTCCGCCTGGAACTGCATGAGCAGCTCGTTGCCGACCATCCCGCCGTCGACCTTCAGCTCGGTGAGTTCGATGCCGGCGTCCTGTTCCATGGCTTCGAGCACATCGGCCGTCTGAAATGCGGTGGATTCGAGCGTTGCCCTGGCAATGTGGCCCGCCCCGGCGTATCGGGTGAGACCGACGATCGCACCGCGTGCATCACTCCGCCAATGGGGGGCGAACAGACCGGAGAATGCGGGGACGAAGTAGACGTCCCCGTTGTCGTCTACCGTCCGCGCCAAGGCTTCAACCGCAGGCGCGTCGGGGATGAGCTGAAGGTTGTCGCGAAGCCATTGCACCGCGGCTCCGGCGATGGCAACCGACCCCTCGAGCGCGAAGTTGGCAGGCTCATCGCCGATTCGATACGCCACCGTCGTCAGCAAGCCGTGTTCCGAAGGGACGATCCGCTCCCCCGTATGGACCAGCATGAAGCATCCCGTGCCGTACGTGTTCTTCGCATCACCCGGTGCGTAGCAGGCCTGACCGAACAACGCCGCCTGCTGGTCGCCGAGCACGCCCGTGAGCGGCACCCCCTCCAGCACACCACGGCACGTACCGAACGAACCGATCGACGACACGACCTCCGGCAACGCCGCCTCCGGTATGCCGAGCTCCTCGAGGATGGCCGGTTCCCAGTCGAGCCCTTCGAGACTCATCAACAGCGTCCGGCTGGCGTTGGTCACATCGGTGAGGTGGTTGCCGGTGAGGTTCCAGATGAGCCATGAGTCGACGGTGCCGAATCGCAAGCGGCCCGACCCCGCCGCGGCCCGGACCGCCTCGTTGTTGTCGATCAACCAGCGCAGCTTGGGACCGGAAAAGTACGTAGCCAGCGGAAGGCCGGTGACGGCGCGAAACCGGTCCGGACCCTCGTCGCCGCCGAACGCATCGCACAACGCGGCGGTCCGGGTGTCCTGCCACACGATGGCCGGGGCGAGGGGCTCGCCGCTCGCTGCGTCCCATACGACGGCCGTCTCCCGCTGGTTCGTGATGCCGACGGCGCTCAGATCGGATGGGTCGAGGCCCGCCTTGTCCAGGGCTCGCCCGACGACGTCGTTCGTCGTCGCCCAGATCTCGGCTGCATCGTGTTCCACCCATCCCGGCTGCGGGTAGATCTGGCGATGCTCTTCCTGGTCCATCGCAACGAACTGCCCCGTCTCGTCGACGATGACGAACCTGGTGCTGGTCGTTCCCTGATCGATCGCTCCGAGATACGTCGTCATCTCACATCCTTTCCACCGGCGGTTCCTGCGATCTGTCGTGCGGCCTCGGGGTCGTGCGTCACAAAGGCCTCGACGGCGTCCGCTGCAAACTGCACGAGCACGTCGACGTCGTCGCGTTCGGCCTTTGAGAACGGTTCGAGGACGTGATCGGCCGGGTCCTTGCTCCCCCGGGGGCGACCGACGCCGAACTTCAATCTCCAGAACTCATTGGTTCCGAGGGTCTTGATGATCGACGCAACGCCGTTCTGCCCGCCGGCGCCACGTCCGAACTGAACCCGAAGCTTGGCGAACGGCAGATCGATGTCGTCGTGAACGATCAACAACCGTTCCAGACCGGTGCGGTAGTAACGCACGAGAGGGCCGACCGCCTGGCCCGATTCGTTCATGAAGGTCGTCGGCAGCGCAAGCACGGCCCGGCTCGGCCCGATCCGAAGCTCACCTACCTGGGCGCGGATCCCGAGTCGGGCGCGCTTGAACTTGAGGCGGTGACGTTCACCGAGGAGATCGACGACCCGTCCCCCCACGTTGTGGCGAGTTGCCTCATATCTCGGCCCCGGGTTGCGCAACCCGACGACCAGCACAGGCCCATCGACAGCCGTGGGCTACTCCCCGTCTCCGTCGTCCTCGCCGGCGTCCTCGTCGGCGCCCTCCCCGTCCTCGGGAACCTCGCCTTCGAGGAGCTCTTCGTCCTCGGCGACCTCGGGCTCTACCTCGACCTCGGCCCGGGGCAGGACCACCGTCACCAGGGTCTGCTCGGGATCGTCGAGATACGTGACGCCCTCGACCACGGGCAGGTCGGAGACCTTCAAGGAATCGCCGACGTCGAGCTCCGCGACATCGAGTTCGATCTGCGAGGGAATGGCCATCGGCAGGGCCGAAATCGCGACTGAGTTGCGCACGACCTCGAGGATGCCGCCCTCTCGCACGCCGACGGGCTCGCCGAGGACCTCGATGGCGACCTCCGCCTCGATCGCCTCGGTGAGCGAGATCTTGACGAAGTCCAGGTGAACGATCTCGCCACGGACCGGGTGGCGCTGGATCTCGCGAGCAACCGTCAGCACGGTGCCGCCACCGTCGACTTCGAGGTTGATGAGAGCGTTGTAACCGGCCTCAGTGTGCAATGCCGCGTACAGCTCGCGCGTCGCCACAGCGACGGGCGTGGCATCCTGATCGCGGCCGTACACGACCGCCGGCACGAAGCCCTCGCGGCGCATTCTGCGGGCAGAGCGCGAGCCCGGGGTTCGACCGGCCTCGGCGCGCAACGTCACCTGTTCCATCGTCGGGTTCTCCTCGAAACGAGTGTGCGGAGCCATCATTATTGCGTCTCGTCGCATACTTGGCCAGACGAAAGCCGGAAAGCATCCTGTAAACCCCACCCACCGTCGCTTCGTGTGTGTGGCATGAAACGTGGAGGACTCTTGACCGACCCCGAGACGGCACGCGTCGATCAACCGATTCCGCTGCGCGAATCGTTCGACGCGTTCTATCTCCGCGAGTTTCCGAGGATGGTGGCACTGGCCGTGGCCGTATCCGGCAGCCGTGCCGCCGGCGAGGATCTCGCCCAGGAAGCAATGATGCGGGCCCACCGCAACTGGGGGCGCATCTCGCAATACGACAAGCCGGGCGCATGGACACGACGGGTGACGATCAACCTTTGCACGTCGTTCCTGCGCCGGACGGCTGCGGAAAGCCGGGCCCGGGTCCGGATGCTGGGCCGCAGCGTCGATCTTCCGCCCGAGCCCGGCGAGGATCAAGACATCTGGCGTCACGTTGCCGCCCTACCCCGCAAGCAACGCGCCGCCGTCGCTCTGCACTACCTCGAGGACCGCCCGGTCAAGGAGATCGCAGAGATCCTCGGCTGCAGCGAGTCCACCGCCAAAGTCCACCTCCATCGAGGCCGCCAGGCCCTGGCCATGGCACTCGAGAGCACCAGGAGCCACACATGAAGACCGACGACCGCATCCGCAACGCCTTTCAAGCCCTCGACGAGCAAACCCATGCCGCCGTCGATCCGGCGGCCTCGTTGCGCCGTCTGCACGGGCGGGACCGGCGGCGCCGCTGGATCTTCGTGCCGGCACTGGCTGCGGCCGTCATCGCCGCCGCCGTCATCGGCGTCGGCGCGCTCTTGGGCGATTCCGACGACCCCGTGGCGAACTCGTCGACCACCGTGACCGACGGCACGACGCCGACCACGAGCGGCCCGACGACCACTCTTCCGCAGGTCGACAACTGGCCTGTCATCCCGATCGATTCGCTGGCCGCTGCGATCGCCGACCGGCTGCTGGTGGCGAACCCGGACGGGATCTACGACATCGGCGGTGATGCACTGGCTCTCGACACTCCGGCCGCCGTTGCCATCGACGACCTCCGCGGCGGATTCGTCTTCCAGGAAGCCGACGGCGCGATCCACCACTACCTCAGCCCCGGGGGGCGCGTTGCTTCCCTCGGCGTCTCGGGACGCTTGCTGTCCGTCTTCGACGTCGCAGGTGGTCCGCATGCCGTCGTGGCCCAGGACGAGGAACTGGAGGAGTCGATCCGGAGCACACTCTGGCTCGTTGCGCTCGACGGATCCGGGCAAGCGCGCGAGTGGGCCTCTGCCCCTGCAGTCAACACGGTCACCTACGACAGGGCCCGCGACCTCTACGTGATCTCCGGCTCGGCCGAGGAAACGGCCGTTGTCGTGTTCGTCGACGCCGCCGGATCCGAGCTGACCGGTGTGCCCGGATACCCGTCGACCGATCCGCTGGTCCGGACGACGCATGCGGTTGCGGCGCCGGACGGATCGACGCTCGTCTACATCCGCGACTGGAACACGCTGGTCCTCTGGAACCTCACCGAGGGCTCGGTGCAGCGCGAGGTCGTGCTCGACGCCGTCGACCTCCCCGCCGGTATCTCGGTCCAACGCGTCGACTTCGACGGGCGGTACGCCGTGGTTTCGCTGCGCCGCTTCGCCGGGGAGACGTTCGTCAACGATCTCGAGCCCGTGATCGTCGATACCGCGTCCGGCGCGGTCGAGGGATTCGGCCTGGCCGGCGTCGCCTCGTTGCGGGCCGGCGCGCTGTACACACCGCCGGTCGCAATCGGGCCGGTGCGGGAATGGATCGCCACGCGTGCAGGTTTGTACGGCGTCGACGAGTCCGGAGCATCGGCCCGGTTCGTCACCGACGCGATCGAGGTGGCAATCGCCGACGGTCGTGGCGGCGTCGTGTTCCAGATCGACGACACCATCTGGCACCTGCCGGCAGGCGGCGATCAGGGCCGCTTCGTCTGGCGGGACCAACGCGAAGGATCCCGGACCCAGCTCGAGGACCTGGCCGTCCTCGACGGTCAGCCGTGGTTGATTCTGGTCGAGCATGCGCAATCGGAACTCGAGGAGGTGTCCACCGA
>JBFIQU010000056.1:0-10762 GCA_041609395.1 Acidimicrobiia bacterium
CACGATTGCCCCGAAGGTCGTGTTGCACGAACGTATAAACGCCGTCTCCAGCGAAACAGTTTCGCCCCGACCACAGGGCTCGCGATCTGCGTTGCGTATGGTGGCCGTGGTGCCGGGGAGGTCGAGTTCCTGCGGATTCGGATATTCGGTGTCCGGGCCGGCGGCGCCGCCCTCGAGTACACCGGCGGCGGTGACGACTTTGAACGCCGACCCGGGTGCGTAGAGCTCGTCCAGTGCCCGACTGACGAGAGGTGCGAGCGGGTCCGCCCCGATGGCCGTGGCGTCGGCCTCTGCGTCGGGATCGACGAAGATGTTCGTGTCGTAGGACGGCTGAGAGACGAGTGCGAGGACGGCTCCGGTTCGGGGCTCGACGGCGACGATGGCGCCGCGGCGGTCGCCGAGGGCGGTCACTGCCGCCTGCTGCAGCTCGTGATTGATCGTCAATCTCAGTCCCTGGGCTCGCAAGTCGCCCCCGGTGAGCACCGTCAGCAGACCGGAAATGGTCGAGTTACGGCCCGACGCCAGGGTCGCGGCATATTCATCCTCGAGCCCGGTGTCGCCGAAGAGCAACGAGTTGTATCCGACGATGTGCGCGTAGAGCGCGGCGTGCGGGTAGGTCCGGGTGAACAGACGCGGGTCGAGACGATCGGGAGTCGAGATGGCGACTACGGCGCCGTCGGCGGTCACGATGGGACCGCGTTCTCGTCCGGTTCGACTCAACGCAACTCGCACGTTTCGGGGGTCGTCCCGGTAGTCCGGTCCCGCGATCACCTGCTGGTAGGTGAGCGTCGCCGCCAGAACTGCGAACACCGTGAACAGGATGAGGGCGAGACGGCGGATCGGATGGTTCACACCCGCTCCTCATGTGAGATGCGCAGCAGCAGCGCCACCCCCAGCAGGTTCGCAAGGAGCGAGGAACCGCCGTACGACATGAAGGGCAGCGCGATCCCGGTGATCGGCAGCAACCGCAGCACTCCGGCGATGATCAAGATGGCCTGCAGCGCGATGACGAGGGTGATGCCGGTGGCGAGCAGCTTCCGGAACAGATCGTGTGATCGGAGCGCGATCCCGAGCCCGACCGAGGCGAACAAGGCGTAGGCGACGAGGATGGCCATGGCGCCGGCGAACCCGACCTCCTCGGCAAACGCTGCGAACACGAAGTCGGTGGCGGCCGCGGGAATGAGGTCGGGGCGGCCCACCCCCAGCCCGGAGCCCGTGAGCGAGCCACTGCCGATGGCGAACAGGCCCTGCGCTACCTGGTATCCGCTGCCGAAGAAGTCGTCGAAAGGACGCAGCCAGGCGTCGATCCGGCGCTGCACGTGATCGAACAGGGACACCGCCGCGAATCCCCCGGCCAGTGCCAGCAGGCCGCCGGCGGCCAGGTAGGCGTGGCGGGCGGTTGCGGCGAACAACATCGCAATGAACACAGCGAACAGCAGCAACGACGCCCCCAGATCTCGCTGGTAGACCAGCACCGCGAAACTGGCGGCGAAGGCAACGACGACGGGCGCGAGCTGACGCGGTTCCGGCAGGTGGAGAACTCCGACCGTTCGCGTCATCTCGCGCAATGCCCGGTACCGCTCGGCGAGGTACGACGCCAGGAACGCGACGATCAGCAACTTGGCGAGTTCACCGGGCTGGAAGCTCATCTCCTCGCCCGTGAATGGCACGTCGAGGCGTACCCACAATCGAGAGCCGTTCACCTCGGCACCGGCCAGCGGCCACGACTCCGGGAGGAGCGGGAGAAGGAGGAGGCCGATGGCACCGCTCAGCAGCAGGTACCGGTAGCGCCGCATCACCGCGGTGCCGGTGTCGCGCAGCCCGAAGAGCAAGGCTGCGGCGCTCCCGCAACTCACGATGATCCACCACCGCTGATCCGAGCCGAGCCCCGAGTCGATCCGGTAGACCTCGGCGAATCCGGCGGCGGTGATGATTGCAGTGAGCGGCACCAGCAACGGTGATGCGTTGGGAGCCCATCGTCGGGTTGCCGCATGGAGCCCCCCGAATCCGGCTGCGAAGAAGAGGAGTGTCAATCCGACCTGGGCGTCGATCCCGCCGGTGCCTGCGAAATTGACGAGGGCTACCCCGAGAGCTGCGAGGACGGAGGCGGCTGCGAGAAGCGCCGCTTCCGCGGTTCGCGTCATTCGAGAACGTCGACCACGACGACGGTCACGTTGTCGTGACCGCCTGCTGCATTGGCGGCTTCTACGAGGGCCCAGGCGGCATCGTCGGGAGTCGGTGTCCGGCCGAGGATCGTGGCGACGTCGTCGTCGTTCACCATGGTCGTCAGTCCGTCACTGCACAGCAGGACCCGGTCCCCGGCTTCCAGTGCGATCGACTCCTCGTCGACGTCGATGGCGCCTGCGATGCCAATGGCCCGGGTCACGAGATGCCGCTGCGGATGCGTGGCGGCATCCTCGGGACGAATCCGCCCGGAGGCGATCAGCTCTGCGACCAGCGTGTGGTCGGAGGTCAGCTGTGTGAGTTCGCCGCCGCGGTAGAGGTAGCCCCGCGAGTCGCCGATGTGGCCGAGGTCGAGTGTCCCGGAGCCGTCGAAGATCCCCAGTGTGAGGGTCGTCCCCATGCCGGTGAGCGCGGGGTCGTCGGCGATCGCGGCGACCACCGCATCGTTGGCGGCGCGTAGCCGGTGGGCGGGTGTGCCGTCGGTGGCGACGGCTGCTTCGAGGGCGGTCCGGCTTGCCACCTCACCACCGACATGGCCCCCCATGCCGTCGGCGACGGCGGCCAGCAACGACTCGTCGGATTGTCCCGGGTCGGTGGGATATACCGAGTCTTCGTTGCCGCCCCGGACCATGCCGACGTGGGTGGCGGTCGCCCAGAGGAATCTCATCGAACCTCCATGATGGTCTTGCCGACCTGTACGGCGTCGCCGCGGCGGAGACGGACCGGCGCCGTCACCCGTCGCCCGTTGACGTAGGTTCCGTTTGTGCTGCCGAGGTCTTGAACGGTGACGCCGTCCTCACCCCCGGCCAGTCGAAAATGGAAGTCGGAGGCATACGGGTCGTCGAGGTGGATGTCGGCGTCTTCCGATCTGCCGACGACGACCACATCGGCGATCGGAAAGCGAAGGCCGGCCTGTGCTTCCGACCGTACCACGACGATTTCGGCGGCTTCCCTGACACGGCGCAGTCCGCTCCCGGCGCCGAGATGAGCCGCGATCGCCTTGGCTACCTGCCAGAGGAACAGGTAGATCAGGGCGATGAATATGAGTTTGAGAATGTTGAGGAAGAGCGCAGGCATCGTGCCTCCCGGCCGTTACCCGACCACTACGCCGCCGGCTGCGAGCAGAGCCTCGACGTTGGCCTGCAGCGCTCCCGACGAGACGTAAGGGTAGAGCCCGGCGCCGGGACACGAGGTGGCCGCGTAGTCACGGTGCCCGGCGATCGTCGCCGGGGGTATGCCGTAGGCCGCCGCCGCCCACGCCAGGATCCGATCGAGCGACTCGAGCTGTGGCGAGGTTGGGTCCGTCTTGTCGAAGTTGCCTTCGACGACGACCAGGAAGTGCCCGTCCGGGTCGTAGTTCGTTCCGGTGTCGCCGCGGTACTCGACATCCCGGCCCCGGTAGAGGGTGCCGTCGACGCCGATGATGAAGTGGTACGCGACGTCTCCCCAGCTCCGTCCGTCCATGTGCCAGGTTTGCCATGCCCGGAACCGGGCGGGGCCCGTCGTGCTCTCGTTGTCCCCGGCGTGGTGCACGGTCAGGAAGCGAAGGCCGTCGGAGTGGCGCAGCATCCGGTCGACGACGGCGTCCCGCGCCCCCCACGCTGCTCGCCCCGCGATGCCGATGGTCACCGCATCGCCCTGAGCCGTGGTCGTGGTGGTCGGCGTCGTGGTGGTGGTCGTCGCCGGGGTGGACGTGGTTGTGGTGGTCGGCGGGTCGGCTGCCGCCGGCGTCGAGAGTGCCGGTGACACCGGACCCGGGTCGGTGAGGGATCGGGGCGTAGCCGTCGTCGTCGTGGAGCCGAGGCCGACGGTCGATGCGGCTTTGGCGCATGCCGAGCCGATCAGGGCCAGCAGTGCGACGAGGAATTGTCGCCGGCTGGTCGGATTCACGCGGTGAAGCGGTAGGCGAGGGGGCCGAATATGACGATGTCGTCGGGACGCAACTCGACGGGATCGGCGGCGGCGGGCGCTCCGGCGACGATCGTGCCGTTCGACGACTCCAGATCTACCAACCACACGGCTCCGGCTTCCCGCCAGATGAGGGCGTGATACCTCGAAACCTGGGGGTGGTCGAGGCGGGCATCGACGTCGGAGGATCGACCGACCATCGTGCGGTTGTAACGAAGGAGCACCGTCCTGCCATCGCTCGACTCCAACCGGCCCCAGGGAGCCGGTTCGCCCGGCTCGTCGACGGCGACGACGGAGATGCCCGTAGCATTGGGATCGGGGATGACGGTGACCGTCGCGGGGCCGTTGAGCCGCCACCCCCTGTCGGCTGCCGTGGCTTCCAGTGAGCCGCGCAACTCGCGTTCCAGGGCGTTGAGGTCCGCGGTGCTGGGGGCCTCGTCGGTGCCGACCGTGATCCGGTACGCATTGGGGATCGTCGGCCCTGTGAGTCCTGATGTTTCGGCGAGATCGGCCTCGCGCACGATCCGGTTGGCCAGCTCGACGGGGTGCATCGCGCCGCGAAAGATTCGCGCCGACATGCCGTCGACGAACTGCTCGAGCCGCCGCTCCAGGCTTCGCGCAATGCTCACGGCCGTGCAGTCTACGGTCGGCGGGCCCGGCATCGGGCAGACGGGGCAGGATCGGTCCGGTGCTACGCTTCCCGAGCCCTCGGGCGAGTGGCGGAATTGGCAGACGCGCAGGATTCAGGATCCTGTGGGCGATTAAGCCCGTGGGGGTTCAAGTCCCCCCTCGCCCACTCTGGTGGCACCCGCGGCACTCTCCAGCGTCAACTCTCCAGCCGGAGTTGAAGGTTGGGGTCGGAGTGCTCCGGACATTCAGCTATCGGGCTCTCGGGAGCCGGGAGTCGGCACCGGATCGGGTTCGGCGACGGTCCAGCAACCGGTCCTGTCTACAGTTCTTTTCGATTCGGGCTTCGCTCAACCCCAAGGTGGTCATGATCCTGTCCAGGTTCCCCCGAGCATGAGCCTCACGCGTCCGCTGGATCGGCGCCGCCGTCGGCGCCGTTTGCTCGGCGCTCTGCTTGCCGTTTCTCTCGTGGCCGGGATCGCCGCGCTGTCGGTGCGGTTCGAGAGTGAGCGGAGACAGATCGCCGAGTATCTCGACGTAGCCCGCCCGCCCGTTACGGCGTATCGGGAACTGGCGACCGATCTCGGAGCGATGTTCCTCGCTATCGAGACGACCGAGCGTCAGGTCCTGTCGGACCTTCTCGACGGAGCGATTACCGAAGCAGACGCTGCTCACATGACACTGGACAGCCTCGACACGCCTGCAGCTGCCGGTCCGTTCTCCGGTTCCCTGTGGGTGGCGTCGAGTTCATGGCGGGCGGGCATCGGTGCACTGTCTACGGCGCTCGAGGTGCTGTTCGACGCCCCGGAGGACCCGGAAGCCATTGCGCTCATCGATGCCGCGTTCGTGGAGTTCCGTGTCGGAGATCGCGCCTATCTTCGCTTCCGGGAGGCGGTTGCTGCGAGCGAGGCGGAGGTCCGAGAATTCCCCGAGATCAGGTTCCTACCTCGCGACACCGAGCTTCTCTACGAAGGCGAGAGCGTTGCGCAGCGCCTCGCCCGGGCAACCGATCTCACCACCCGTCACGACGTCGCGGTTTCGGATCTCCGGCTCGACCCGGAGCCGGTTGCCGAACGTGACGGCGTCGCGGTCGTTCCCGCCGGCGGCACACTCGTCGCCCAGGCGACCATATCGAATGCCGGCAACCGGCCCGAGAGCGCAATCATCGTGACCCTGCTCCTGATCCGGGCCGACGGTGCGGAGCCACCCCTCGAACTCCAGCGGGTCGTCGAATCACTCGATCCCGGGGCGGCCACCACGCTCACGTACGAAGAACTGCCCGTCGAGACCGGCCGCATCTACGAGATCGCCGTCCGCGCCACGGTGCCCGATGACGCCGCCCCCGGCAACGACAACCTCAGCATCGTCTTCGTTTGGAGTCCCCCGTCATGATCACCGCCGCCATCGTCATCGCCGTGATCGCCCTGGTGTTGGTGCTGGCGCTCGGTTTCGAGGTACTGCACCTGCGGCGGCGGGTCTCCGTGGTTCCCGAGGAGGGTGGTGTGTACGAGGCGCTGCGGCGCCTCGACGAGGATCTCGCCGCCGTCGAGTCGGTGGTTTCCGACCTGGTTCCACGTCTCGAATCGGTCGAGACGCGACTTCCGTTCGCCATCCGGCACGTCGCCGTAGTTGCCTACGACGCCTTCGGCGATGTCACCGGCCGCCTGTCCCGATCGATCGCCCTGCTCAACGAAAAGAGTGACGGTGTGGTGATCTCGTTGCTCGTCAGCCGCGACGAGACGCGCTGGTTCACGAAGATGGTGCGCGGTGGTAGCGGCGCCGAACGCCTCTCCCCGGAGGAACAGGCAGCCGTCGACCGGGCCCGGGGCCGGTAGCATTCCGCCGGTGCTCGACGTAGCCATACTGCGAACCGAACCGGGCCGCCTCGCCGCGGCCATGGAACGACGCGGCGCCGCGGACTTCGACATCGAGTCACTGGTTCAGCTCGACGAGGAGCGCCGCCGGGTCCGGGCCGAAGCCGAGGACCTGCGCGCCGACCAGAAGCGGGCCGGCCAGGAGATCGCCCGACTTCAGGGAGACGAGAAAGCTGCCGCGATCGCACGGGTTGCCGACATAGCCGATCGCTACAAGGAATTGCTCGCCGCGGCCGATCGGCTCGACGCCGACTTTCACGACGTCTGGGTGACCGTTCCCAACCTCCCGCACGATTCGGTGCCGACGGGAGCCGGTGACGACGACAACGTCGAGATCAAGCGGTGGGGTGAGCCACGTTCGTTCGAGTTCACCGTCGAAGACCATCAGAATCTCGGCGAGGCGCTGGGCATCATCGATATCGAACGGGCAGCCAAGGTGTCGGGGAGCCGCTTCGCCTACCTGAAGGGGCAGGCGGTCTTGCTCGAGTTGTCCTTGGTGCGGTGGGCGATCGACGCGCTCGTAGGGGAGGGATTCACGCCCGTCGTGCCGCCGGTTCTCGTGCGGGACGAAGCTTTGTACGGCACCGGGTTCTTTCCGGCGGATCGTGATCAGGTGTATGCCATCGAAGCGGATGACCTGTATCTCGCCGGCACTGCCGAGGTCCCGCTGGCGGCCATGCATCTCGACGAGATCTTCGATGCCGACGACCTGCCGAGGCGCTACGTGGGGTTTTCGACGTGTTTTCGCCGTGAGGCCGGAACCTACGGCAAAGACACACGAGGCATCTTCCGGGTGCATCAGTTCGACAAGGTGGAGATGTTCTCCTTCGTCACCCCGGACCGCAGCTGGGACGAACACGAGGTCTTGTTTGGAATAGAAGAACGGCTCATCCAGGATCTCGGGCTGCCGTACCGGGTCGTCAACGTGTGCACCGGCGATCTCGGCGCCTCGGCGGCCAAGAAGTACGACATCGAGGTGTGGTTGCCGTCGCAGGAGGCCTTCCGGGAACTGACGTCGTGTTCCAACACCACCGACTACCAAAGCCGCCGCCTCAAGGTTCGGTACCGGGCCGACGCGGGCAACGAGCTCGTGCACACGTTGAACGGCACGGCCATCGCCGTGGGGCGCACGTTGCTGGCGATCATGGAGAACTACCAGAACGCAGACGGATCGATCACGGTGCCGGAAGTGCTTCGTCCGTACGCCGGGTTCGACGCCATCAAGTCAACATCGGGATGAGCAACGGGCGGGTCTTCGCCCGAATCGCCGATCGTTACGACCGAATCAACACGCTGCTTTCGCTCGGCCAGGATCAGAACTGGAGGCGGCGCGCCGTGGCCCATCTCCCCGAAGGCCGGTTGCTCGATCTGGGCGGTGGTACCGGTGCAGCCAATCCAGTTTTCGGCTCCCGTACCGTCGTCGTCCTGGACCCGGCACCGGAGATGCTTCGCAGCAATCCGGTTCGGGCCAGGGTGGTGGCGGTCGGCGAACAGCTCCCGTTTGCCGCCGCCAGCTTCGACTCCGTGTTCTCGGCGTACGTGTTCCGCAACCTCGATTCGGTGCCGGCGGTTCTCGAGGAGATACACCGCGTTCTGCGCCCCGGTGGTGTTGCTGCCGTCGTCGACCTGGGCCGTCCGGAGGGCGCAGTGCGGAGCAAGGTCCACCGGGCCGGGACGGCCACCGTCTTGTCGGTCATCGGCGCTGCGGTCCGGGCCCGGGAGGAGTACCGGTATCTCCATCACAGCCTCGACAAGCTCCCGACTCCCGAGTTCATGTTCGGAAGGGGGCCGCTCGATCTCGTGACGACCTGGCGAATGGGCCCGATGGGTTTCGTGTACGGCGCAGTGATGCGGAAAGCTGATAGCCAGAAGCTGTGAGCTGCGAGCTACCGGCCGTCGACGCGGGGTTGGAACGAGATGGCCTGCGGTTTTCCTGTCCTCAACGATGGCCCCTCCGAGCTTTACTTCCTGAAAGCATGAAGATGACGCCGTGAGGGCTTCTCGATGAGTCAGCAGCTGGAGACAGGTTCGTTCGTGGAATTCGTCGAGCGGGTCACTCCGCGTCTCAAGGCTGCTTTGGTCGCCGCCGTCGGCATTGATCGGGCCCCGGATGCGGTGGCCGAGGCCCTGGCCTACGGATGGGAACATTGGGATCGGGTCGGAGCCATGGAGAACCCCGCGGGTTACCTCTACCGGGTCGGAGTGAGCCGCGGACGCCGGTACCGCCGCTTTCGTCCCGCACTCCCTCCGGTTCCCGACGGTGAAATGCCCTGGGTCGAGCCGGGACTTCCCAAGGCTCTGTCGCGGCTCTCGGAGAAGCAGCGGGTCGTGGTCTTGCTGGTGCACTCCTTTGGATGGACTCAGGACGAGGCGGCGCAGCTGCTCGGAATCAGTCGCGCAACCGCGCAAACCCATCTGGAACGCGGGATGAATCGGCTTCGATCGACATTGGGGGTTCCGGCATGACCAATGCGCTGCAACAGCAACTGGCCGAATATGGCCACCATCTCGAAGACGTCCTCGGGGGAATGGTGGTGCCGACGGAAAGCGAGCTTGCCGCAGGGTTGCGGCGTGCGTCGAGGCCATCGCGCCGCGGATGGTTGGTCGCGGCTGCTGCATTCGGCGTGACGATGCTGTTGGTTGGTGGGGTTGTCGGGTGGCTGCGCAGCACGAGCGGGGAAGATCCCTCCGGCACCCCGGGCACGACCAGCGCCGGCGTGACGACGACCGGTGTGCCGACGACCAGTCCCGAGCCCTCGCCTGCGACGACCATCGCCGATGGCCCGCCGAGCACGACCGTTGCCCCGCCAGCGCCGGATGCGCTACCGATCCCAGCTTCCAGCATCGCGACAGAGATCCTCATCGACGGCAACCCGGCTTTCATCACAGCCGGAGACTCGGGTGTGTGGATCGGTGACTTCGAGACGGACCGGGTCTGGCGTCTCGACGCGGATACCGGTGAGGCCGACGAGCCGGTACGCGTCGGCGCCGGACGCATCGCCCACCGCGGCGCGGTCGCCGGTTCCCTGGTCTGGTTGGGTGATCCGGCGCGGGGTGAAGTCGCGGCGGTTGCGGCGGCAACCGGCGAGATCGTCGTCCCCTGGTTCTCCGTCGTCGACGAAGGCGAAGCCGAGGCGGCGGCCGTTGCCGTCGACGGCGATTTGGTTTGGGTCACCTCTCACCGACATACGGGCGACGGCGCAGGGCCCCGCCTGTTGGGACTGGACGCCGCCACCGGGGAGATTCGCCACGACGTGGACCTGGCGGCGGGCCTCATGGCTTCCGACGGCGCGGCCCACACCTTCTACCCGACGCTGGCGGCGGGCGGCGGCTTTGTCTGGACGGTTCTCTGGGAGCCGGACGAAACCACGACGGGCAACCTCTACCTCGTCGTCGTCGATCCGGCCACCGGCGGCGTGGCGGGCCAGAATTTCCTCGGCAATGGGGGCACCCACGGGTGGAGTGGTGCATGGGGCGACGCTGCGGTCATCGGTGACACGTACTGGCTGCTGGGAAACGCAGTGTGCCTCGGCCCCGACTTGGAGCCACAGGTGTACGGGTGTCACCTGACGATCCCGGTAGCTGATGCGGCGCCCTTCCACAGCGAGATCGGCAACGGGTTCTTCGTCGGCATCGACGCCACCACGTTGGAGGTCACCGCGAACGCCTTCGGAGTGGGCGTCAACCCCTTCTCCGTGACCGCCGGGGATCGGTACCTCTGGTACATCGACGCGGTCGACGAGAACACCCGGGTCGTCCGCCGTGTCGATCCGGATCTATCGCGCGTGGTCGGCGGGCCTATCACCTTCGACGTCAACCCGACCGACCTGGTCGTCCATGACGGAGTGCTCTGGGTGACCAGTGGGTCCGGTGGTCGGATATTCCGGATCGATATCGCGGACCTTCCAGTGCCGTGACACTGGCACCAGGGACCCGGACAGATCACCCCTCCTGCAGAACACCGTCCGGAACCGGCAGATCGAGCGCGTCCGCCATAGGACACCCCCACGTCCAGTGGCCGTCACCGGACCACCCGCGCTCGGCCCGGCAGGAAACCCCTGCCTAGCAGGGGTTTCGCGGAGGGAGTGGGATTCGAACCCACGGGACCCCGTAAGAGGCCCAGCAGTTTTCAAGACTGCCGCCTTCGTCCGCTCGGCCATCCCTCCGGG
>JBFIQU010000057.1:0-10737 GCA_041609395.1 Acidimicrobiia bacterium
ACGCCTTCACCCCGTAGTAGGAGGCCTGCGGCCGGTAAGCTCACGTTGCGGAGCGACCGAACCGGAGACCCATGATCATCGACGGCTTCACCCACCAGCTTCCGGACACCGATCCGGAAGAGACGCAGGAATGGCTCGACGCGCTCTCCGACGTCATCAACGTCGAAGGCAACAGCCGGGCCCGCCACCTGATGGCACGGCTCATCCAGCATGCCCGGGAGCAAAACGTCGGCGTTCCTGCCTCGGTGTCGACGCCCTACATCAACACGATCCCACCCGACAACGAGCCCGCCTACCCGGGTGACGTGGAACTCGAGAAGCGCATCCGCCGCATCATCCGCTGGAACGCCGCGGTGATGGTCATCCGGGCCAACCGGCGCGCCGACGGCATCGGTGGCCACCTCTCCACGTTCGCGTCGTCGGCGATTCTGTACGAGGTCGGGTTCAATCATTTCTTCCGCGGCAAGAACCGCGGTCCCGGCGATCACGTCTACATCCAGGGCCACGCCGCTCCCGGCATCTACGCTCGCGCGTTCCTCGAGCACCGGCTGAGCGAACACGACCTCGACCAGTTCCGCTTCGAGATCGACGGCGGACTGTCCAGTTACCCGCATCCCCGCCTCATGCCGGAGTTCTGGGAATACCCGACGGTGTCGATGGGGCTGGGACCGATCAACTCGATCTACCAGGCCCGGTTCAACCGCTACCTCCACAACCGTGGCCTCGACGACACGACCGACAGTCATGTGTGGTGCTTCCTCGGCGACGGTGAGTGCGACGAGCCCGAGACCCTCGGGTCGATCACCCTGCCGGGCCGGGAAAAGCTCGACAATCTCGTCTGGGTCGTGAACGCCAACCTGCAGCGCCTCGACGGACCGGTGCGGGGCAACGGCAAGATCATCCAGGAGCTGGAAGCCATCTTCCGGGGGGCGGGATGGAACGTCATCAAAGTGATCTGGGGTTCGAACTGGGATCCGTTGCTGGCCCGCGACACCGAGGGTGTGCTGGTTCAGAAGATGAACCAGAGCGTCGACGGCGAATACCAGCGGTACAAGGCTGAGGACGGGGCGTTCGTTCGCGAACACTTCTTCGGACCCGACCCCCGCTTGCGGCAGATGGTCGAGCACATGAGCGACGACGAGGTCTGGGCTCTCCGCCGTGGCGGCCTCGACTACAAGAAGGTCTACGCGGCCTACAAGGCCGCCGTCGAGCACGAGGGCGCCCCCACCGTCATCCTCGCCAAGACGATCAAAGGCTGGACGCTGGGGCCCGACGTCGAGGGCCGCAACGCAACGCACCAGATCAAGAAGCTCTCGAACGAGCAGCTCAAGGCGCTGCGCGACCGACTGCATCTGCACAACGAGATCCCAGACTCGGCGCTCGAAGGCGACGCCATGCCTCCCTACTACCTGCCTCCGGTCGGCAGTCCGGAGTGCGAGTACCTCAGCGGGCAGCGAAAGGCGCTCGGCGGCAAACTGCCGCATCGGGTCGTGGAGATACGTTCCCCGCTCGAGATGCCGGGACCGGCACCGTTCACCGAGCTCTATCAGGGCTCAGGCGACGTCGAGGTATCGACCACCATGGCCTTCACCCGGCTGCTGCGCGGCCTCGCCCGCGACAAGGCGTTCGGGCAGCGGGTCGTTCCCATCATCCCGGACGAGGGCCGCACGTTCGGCTGGGACGCGCTGTTCAAGGAGCTCGGGATCTACGCATCTGAAGGACAGCTGTACGAGCCGGTCGACCACGACCTCCTGCTGTCGTACCGTGAAGCCCAGGACGGGCAGATCCTCGAAGAAGGCATCACCGAAGCCGGCTCCACGGCGAGCTGGATCGCAGCGGCGACGTCGTACGCCGCCCGCGGCATCCCCATGGTGCCGTTCTTCATCTTCTACTCCATGTTCGGGTTCCAGCGGGTCGGTGACCTCCTGTGGTCCGCGGCCGATTCGAGAGCCCGGGGGTTCCTCCTCGGCGCCACGGCCGGCCGCACCACGCTGATGGGCGAGGGGCTGCAACACCAGGACGGTCACTCGCACATCCTCGCTTCGACGGTCCCGACCTGCCGTGCCTACGACCCCGCCTTCGCCTACGAGATGGGGACGATCATCGAGAACGGCCTCCGGGCGATGTACGTCGACAACGAAGACGTCTACTACTACCTGACCGTCTACAACGAGAACTACGCCATGCCGCCGCGTCCCGACGGCATCGAGCAGGGCATCATGGACGGGATCTACCGGTTCGCCGCCGCCCCGGAGGGGACCGAGCATCAGACCGCAATCTTGTTCTCCGGCACCGCGCATGCGGCTGCCAGACGGGCCCAGGCTGAACTGGCCGAGCACTACGGGGTCGGCGCCGCGCTGTTCAGCGCCACCTCGTACAAGGCGCTGCGGGAGGACGCGCTCTCCGTGGAGCGCTGGAACCGGCTGCATCCCTTCGAGGAGTCACAGGTGCCGCTGATCCGCCGCACGCTGGACGGCATCCCGGGTCCGGTCGTGGCCGTCTCCGATTTCATGAAGGCGGTGCCCGACCAGGTGTCGCGCTGGGTGGCGCAGCGGTTCATTCCGCTCGGGACCGATGGCTTCGGCCGTTCGGACACCCGCGAGGCCCTCCGCCGGTTCTTCGAGACCGACACGGGGCACGTCGTCGTGGCCGTCCTTGCCGGCCTCGCCGAGGACGGCAAGATGGATCCATCGGTCGTGGCCGACGCCATCAAGCGCTACGAGATCGACACCGAAGCAGCCGACCCCCGGGTGCGATGATTCCGGCGGCGAGCAGCCGGTAGCTAGCGGCGGAAGACGAGCTGGAATTCCATGACGCCGTTGTCTTCGATCGAGAGCACGACCGCAGCTCGTGGCGTATCGATGTCGTAGTCGGCGAACTGGACCGGAAGGGATCCCACCACCACGATCACGCCTTCGACGAGTTGCGCCTGCAGCGGTATCTCGACCTGGTTCGTGACGCCATGGATCGTGAGATCACCAGTGGCCGTCGCCTCGATGACCGTCTCCGGTTCGGGAAGGGCACCGAGCTCGATCGGCGATGTGAGCGCGAACGACGCCGTTGGGAATCTCGAGGTTTCGAGCGCCTGGTTGCGAATGGCGTTGTCCCGATTGCGGGAGTCGCTCTGCAGGGCGGTCATGTCAGCGTCGACGGTGACCGTCGTGATGGACGTCCCGGAGAGACCGAGCATCCCACTGACGGCGGTGGTGCGGCCGACGGCCTCGGTGAAGCCGATCCGCGCCAGCTCTTCCTCGACGCGGTAGCCGACGAACGAAACGCCGGAATCGTCCAGAGTCCACGAACCGTCCAGGCCGCCAACCGTTGTCGTGGTCGGCACCGTCGTCGATGTGGTGGTCGTCGAGCCGGCGACGGCCGTCGTCGTGGTCGGCACGGTCGTCGTGGTCGGCGCCGCCGTCGTGGTCACGGCCGCGACGGCGTCTTCGAGATTCACTTCAGGCGGCGCGTCCGAACGCAACACGAACCACCAGGTGGCAAACCCGGCGAGTACGAGGGCGGCAAATGCCGATCCGGCGATGATCCAGGGGCGTCTTCTCATGGGGCTTTCTCGTGGTGGGCGGCCACGGTATACGGACCCCGCCTGAGAATCAGATGAGAACCGCGTCGGTCTCCGGCGGCGCACCCTGTCGCGCACGCTCCAGGTAGGCACGGTAGGTCGCCACGACGAGGACCAGTCCCAGGGCCAGCCCGGCCACCACGTCGGTCGTCCAGTGGACGTCGAGATAGACCCTGCTGGCCATGATCCCCACGATGAGGGCAACCGATGCCCCGACCGCGGCGACGGCAGCGGCTCTGCGGCGAGTCACTTCCCAGGCCACCAGCGGGAGCAACCCGTAGAAGCCGACCGAGGCCAGGACGTGACCGCTGGGGAACGACGGACCGCGGCCCGGAACGAGGCGAGCGAGATCGGGTCGGACCCTGCCCACCAGCTCCTTGAACACGAACTCGAAGAGCGGATTCACCGCGAACGCCACCACGACCACGGTTATGAGCAGGCGGTGGCGCCCGGTGCGGTAGCTCCACCAGACCATTCCGATGACGAGGGCACCGATCACGTAGCGTGTACCGAGGAACGTGAGCCATCGCATGGCCTCGTTCAGCCACCCGGACCGCGCTTGCATCACGACCGCCTGGACGGTGCGGTCGAGCTGCAGCAGCACCGCCTCGGACGCCGCCGCGATGGAGGCGAGCACGGCGAAGCACAGGGCTGCTCCCCAGGCGATGATGCGCGCTCGACCCTGGTCCATGATGCGGCCCGCCGACCGCGGCATCGTCGAAATCGACATCTGGAAGAACACTTTCTGTGGGATCGTGGTATTCGTCGTACCGAAAAGGGTCAGACTTGACCGAATTCGGTTCCGGCGTCCGCCACGGCGCTGATACGCTTGCAGCACCGCCCCGGAGTTCCGATGGCACGACCCACACCATCTCCCCCTCCGCCGGTGCTGCTTCACAGCGGCGACGGGCACCGGGTTGTGTGGCGGCACTGGCGCCTGGTTCCGGATCGCCTGGCGGGGAGCGACCGGCCCCTTCTGACCGGTCTCCTGGGGTTTCCCTGGCGTACCGCAACCATGCAGGCGCGCTGCACGGAACGCCGTCACGGCGGGACGTGGTCGCCGGCTGCATGGTGGGGCGAGCAGGCCGAACGGCATCATCCGGCGGTTCCCGCCCCGGGTTGCAGCTGTGGAATCTATGCCCGCGTCGAACCGTGGCATCGGCCGGGCCGGATGCTGGCCGGACGCAAGCATCCCACCGTGGCCGGATTCGTCGCCTTGTCGGGCCGCTCCATCGTCGAAGGCACCGTCATCCGGGCCGAACGAGCCCGGATCGTCGGACCGCTTGCTCTCGTTCTCCCCCGTCGCAGCCTGCTGCGCCGCAGTCTTCCCCCGCAGCGGGTCATCACCGAACCGGACCGCTACCGCCTCATCTACGTGTCGAGCCGACTCGGCGAACCGCTGGCTGCCTGGGCGACGCGAGTGACGGCCGAACTCGAGAAGCGGTACGACGTCGAAGTCCGGTACGCCCGACGACCGCTCTAGGTTCGGAATGCCCCACCGGCGTGGGGTGTTGATGCTCTCGATCCACGAAAGGTCGGCGTGTACCGCATACTCGGAATCTCAGGAAGTCTCCGCACCGGCTCGTACAACACTGCGGCGCTGCGAGCAGCCGGCGAAATCGCTCCCGACGACATGAAAGTTGAGATCCATCCGCTCAACGATCTGCCGATGTACAACGCCGATATGGAGCGCGAGATCGGGTTCCCGCCCGCCGTAGAGGAGTTCCGGGACGCGATCCGCGAGGCGGATGCGTTGTTGATCGCCACTCCGGAATACAACTACTCGATGACGGGCGCCCTCAAGAACGCCATCGACTGGGCGTCTCGCGGTGGCGACGAGTCGCCGCTCAACCACAAGCCCGCGGCGATCCTCGGTGCCGGGGGACGGTTCGGCACCCTCCGCTCCCAGCTTCACCTCAGGGAGGTGCTGACACACAACCAGCTGCGCGTCGTCGCACAGCCGCAGGTGCTCATCGACCGGCCCTGGGAGAAGTACGACGAAGGTCCCCGGCTCGTCGACGAACGGGCTCGCGACCAGATTCGCCGGCTAATCGACGCGCTTCGCGCCGAGATCGAACGAGGGAGCTGACGGGCTTCCGTCGCCGGCGGCCGGAGCGTAGGGTGCGACCATGGCTACACGTCACTTCACTCCGGCTCTGTTCACGTTCCTCCGCGACCTCTCCGCCAACAACGACCGGGACTGGTTCCAGGCCAACAAGGACCGTTACGAATCTGCGGTCAAGGAACCGGCGATGGATTTCATCAACGATTTCGGGCCGCGCCTGGCCAGGATCAGCGAGCACTTCAGCGCCGACCCCCGGCCCGTCGGAGGATCGCTCTTCCGTATCCATCGCGACACCAGGTTCTCCAAGGACAAGACGCCCTACAAGACCAACACGGGCATGCATTTCCGGCACGTCCAGGCAAAGGATGTGCACGCCCCGGGCTTCTACGTGCACCTCGAACCCAGAGCGAGCTTCCTCGGAGTCGGGCTGTGGCGTCCCGAAGCGAAGGTCGCGGCGCAAATCAGGGAGGCCATCGCCGAAGACCCGGCCCGGTGGAAGCGCGTCACCCGTGGCAAGAAGTTCACCGGGGACTGGTCGCTCGAGGGCGACAGCCTCAAACGGCCACCCCGCGGGTTCGATCCCGACCATCCCCTCATCGAAGACCTGAAGCGCAAGGACTTCATTGCGTCGGCCCGGCTCTCGCAGGCCGACGTCACCTCCCCTCAGTTTCTCGACACCTTTACGGAACGGTGCAGGTCCGCTGCGCCGTTCATGAAGTTCCTGTGCGACGCCGTCGGAGTTCCGTTCTGAGCGTCGACCGCGACACCAGTGCCGTCACCCGGCGGCCATACGCCCGCCACGGCGAAAACGCCCCGGCCGCCACCGACGCCGTTGCCGTCGAAGCACCGCTCGAGATCCGGCTGGAGGGAACGCCGATCGCGGTCGTGATGCGTACCCCCGGCCACGACCCCGACCTGATTCGAGGCTTCGTTCTGACGGAAGGCATCTTCCTCGCGCCTTCCGAAATCCACGGCATCGCCCGGAGCGGCGACGGCGACGACGACCGGTGGGATGTCCAACCCGCGCCGGGAGTGATCATCGACCCGGAGCGTTTCCGGCGCAACCTCTACGCCACGAGCTCGTGCGGGGTGTGCGGCAAGGCGTCGATCGACGCCGTCCGGGTGACAGCGCTGCCGCCGGATCCGGGGCCCACCGTCCGGTTCGAGGTGCTCACCCGCCTACCCGCCGCCATGCGACGCCACCAACCGGGCTTCGATGCCACCGGTGGTCTCCATGCCGCTGCGATCTTCGATCCGGGCGGGGAGCTCCTCTCCTCGCGGGAGGACATCGGCCGGCACAACGCCGTCGACAAGACCATCGGCAGCATGGCGGTGCACCACTGGCCGCTGCGCGGCACCGTACTCTTCGTGTCGGGACGCGTCTCGTTCGAGATCGTGCAGAAAGCGGCGGTTGCCGGCGTTCCGATCGTTGCCGGCGTATCGGCGGCTTCATCGCTCGCCATCGACCTCGCCGCCGAGCTCGGCATGACGCTGGCTGCGTTCGTGCGCGACGACGCGTGCAACGTCTACTCGGGACGAGACCGCATCACATGACGAGCGATCGCGAAAACGAGAGGCAGCGGGCTCCCCTCGGACGCGTCGGTACGCCTAGGTTGGCGCCGGCACCCGGCAGCAACGCGGGAGTGCCGACCGGACGAGCGGCGGGGCCTGAGTCGGCCCGATGAGCCACATGGCCTGTGGGGGAAGGCAATGGCTCCGGGCGATTCGTCCCCCTGGCCCCGCCGTCCGACCTCTCAATGCATGTTGCGAACTGCGGCGAAGACCGGTTGGGCGGACAGGGCGAGGAACGTCATCACGGACACTGCGGTGATGGTCAGACGACGGCGCACGGCATGCCTCCTTGGGCTTGTAGGGCCCTAGGTATGCCACGCCGGTGTCTCGTTGCTGTCTCTTTCCGATACCGGGGCGGCGGAGAACTACGTGCTCACCCTGCCGAACCGCGGGTTCTGACATCGATCCCCCGCCCGCGCAGGGCACTGAGATCGCGGCGAACGGTTGCAGAGCTGACTCCCAATGCTGCAGCCAAATCGGCCACTGTTGCCACGGCGTCGCACGCCGACGCTTCCTCTACGAGACGGACGAGTTGCGCCCGACGCCGGTCCGCTCCCTCGGCCAGTGCCAGGTCCGCACGGTCGAAGATCGTCCAGCAGACGTCGACCAACTCGCCATCGTGCAACGGGCGGCCTCTCGGGGCGGCGCGGTGCGCCAAGCGAACGGACGTCTGGCGCGGCCGCCCGACGGCACGCGCCTCCAGCACCTCTCGGTGTTCCGGGACCCCGGCAGCCTCCGGCGCCGGGAGGAGATCGCGCACCACCGCCGCCGCTGCCTCCAACGATGCCGCCGCGGCGGCAGAACGATCCAGCTCGAGAAGAGCCTTCCAGCGGACGTACTCGAGAAAGAAGCGGTCGGGAAGCTCCCCGGGATCGACACCATCGATCGCCAGCAATGCGGAGGCTGCATCGCCCCCGTTCAGCAACGCCGCCGCCTCGAGCACCGAGATCCTGGCGACGAATTCCTCGATTCCGTGTGCGTCGGAGAGCTTGCGAGCACCCTCCAGGGTGCGGTGCGCCGCAATTGTGTTGCCCGTCGCCAGCTGACTGCGAGCGCGGGTCAACAGAACCTGGATCTCGAGCCACGCATCGTTCGCCGCTTCGAGGGCAGCAACCGCATCGTCGAGCGCAACCGCGGCCGCCGCCGCGTCCCCCCGGCGAACGGCGATACCGGCCACAACATCGAGCGCCTGCGCTACACCGGCTTGGTCACCGACTGCCGTGAAGTAGTCGAACGCGATGCGGGCATCCTCCGCAGCCGCGTCATCGTCGCCGAAGATCTCGTGGCGCAACGACGCCAGGTTGGCGTGGACCATCGCCGCTCCGCGACGATTGCCGATGGCGGCGAAGAGCGCCGCCGCCTCGTCGTAGTGCTCAACCGCGGCGGCGACGTTTCCGGCGAAGTACTCGAGGTTTCCCAGGTTGACGGCGGCTCGCCCCTGGCCGTAGCGGTATCCGATCTGCTCCGAAAGCAGGCTGCTCTCGCCGTACAGGCTTCGCGCCCGATCGATCTCACCCTGTTCCATGAGCACGACGGCGAGAGATCCGAGGGCTTCGACGGCATTGCGGTCGTCGCCCGCCGCCAGCGCGGCATCGGCGGCGCTCCGCAAGCGCTCCCTGGCTTCGCCGTACCGCTGGCGCGATGCCAGCGCTTTGCCGAGGTTGATCGAAACCTCGATGGCGTTCGCCGCCTCCGCCAGGTGCTCGGCCTCGAACAGAGTGGCGATGGCGTCGTCGTTCATCCCGGACAACATGGCGATCGTCCCCAGCGCGGTCAACGCCGACGCCTCCAGGTCACGTCGGCCCGCCGCTCTGGCCGCATCGAGGGCAGCTGTGGCGACCGTCGTAGCGTGGTCGAAGCGGTCGAGCGCAGCGGCCAGGCGCGCACGGCGCACTGCGATCTCATGACGCACGGCGGGTTCGTCGAGCTGCAGCGACTCCAGGTCGGCCAGCGCCGTCTCCTGCACGTCGCGCCGAGCCAGCACGTCGGCGACTTCCTCGAGGGCAAGGAGCAGCCGGGCACGGTCGGCAGCATCGGTGGTCAGCGTTGCGGCTGCGCTGAAGTGATCGGCGGCGCCGTCGTAGTCGCGCCTCTCGACGGCGCGACGGCCGGCGGCCTCGAGGTAGTGAGCCGCCCGCGCACGGTCACCGGCCGCCGTGAAGTGATACGCAAGCGCCTCGACCCCGTCGGGACGGATCGCTTCGAGGGCGAGGCCTGCCGCCAGATGGAGCGGACCCAGATCGCCCGGCGCAACGCCCGCCAACACGACGCGCCGCACTTGATCGTGACCGAAGCGAAACACACCGTGGTCGTCGAACACCACACCCCGGCCCACGAGTTCGTGGACCGCTTCGAGTAGTGCCGCCCGCTCCACCTCGGCCGCCAACCGGACCGTGTCGAGATCGGCATCGCGATCGAGAACGGCGAGCGTGGTGATCACCCGGCGTGCCTCCGGCGTGAGCGAGGTCAAGCGGCCGGCAATGAGGTCGGCAACCGACCGGGGAACCGGCAACGGATCCGGGTCGGACAGGTTTCCGGATACGGCCGCCTCGACGTGCCGTTCATGTACGGCTCGCATCGTCTCGAGGACGAAGAACGGGTTTCCCCCGGTATCGGCATGCAACCGTCCGACCACCCGACCCCAGGGACCCTGGGGCGCAGTGTGATGAACGAGTTCGGCGACCTCCGTTGCGTCCAGCGGGTGCACGGTGATGCGAATCCGTTCGGCGAGCGCGTCGAGTGATCGCAGCAGGCGCCATAGGGCGGGCCGATCGCGCGCTTCGGTCTGGCGGTACGAAACGGCCATCAGGAGGTGATCCGGCAGACCGGTGAACGCCAGATGCTCCAATGCTCGCAGCGAGTCGTCGTCCGCCCAGTGGACGTCGTCGAGAACCACGAGAGCCGGGGTGATGTCGCTCATGGCGGCGAGACCCGAGCGCAGCGCCTCGAGCATCCGGCTGGCCTCTTCGGCGGGCCGCAGCCGCTGCGGCGGCACCTCGTCACCGATCCACTCGGCGAGCGCCGGCGTCAACCGGCCCAGCTCCGACAGCCAGACGGCGGACAACCGTTGTCGCAGCTGTTCGGCTCGCAACGGCGACATGGCACTCTCGAGGGCGCCGGCCAGTACCCCGAAGGCCGGTTGTGCCGCCGGGTCGGCCCGGCCCCACAGCACTTGCATGCCCCGCCAGTGGGCGTCCTCGGCGATCTCCTCGAGAAGTCGTGTCTTCCCCATTCCGGCTTCACCTTCGATGAGGACGAGACCAGCCTCGCCGGCGATCGAGCGCTCCATCCTGGCGACCACCGCCCTCCGTTCGGACTCACGTCCAACGAGCGGGATCCGTCCTCTGGCCTCGAACAGCTGGACCGGCCGCTGGTCCGACGACGGGTGATGGGGGGTCGATTTCTGCGCCGCGATGTGCTCGTACAACGATCGGGTCTCGGCGTCCGGCGTCGTCCCGAGCTCGTCTCCGAGAATGGCGCGGCACCGCTCGAACTGCTGCAACGCCTCGTTGTTCCGGCCGAGCAG
>JBFIQU010000058.1:0-10645 GCA_041609395.1 Acidimicrobiia bacterium
CGAGATCGGGATCAGGCAAGTCGGCGGTGTACAGATGGCGGGCCAGCATGTCGGCATCTATGTGATCGGCTATCTGGTCGGGTGGGGTTCCCTCTGCGACGAGCCCCGCCACCATGTCCCTGACCGCATCGACGATCTCCTGGCGGCCTCCGTATCCGAGGGCGTTCGTCAGCCGCCGGCTGCCCCGGGCCGACCGTTCTTCCAACCGCTTCGCCGCCGCCACCAGCTCGTCGGGCAGCAGATCCAGACTCCCGATGAACCCGACCCGGAACCCCTCGGCCCCGACCTGCTCGGGGAGACGCTCGAACAAGCCGATGAGAACCTCGTAGTAGGGCTCGAGCTCCGACGGCGGCCGGGTCAGGTTGTCGGTCGAGAGCAACCAGCACGTGACGGCTGGAATCTCGAGTTCGGTCGTCCAGCCGAGGAACTCTTCGAACTTCGCCATCCCGGCCCGATAGCCGGCCGCCAAATCGGGAAGACCGGCAGATTTCGTGTACCGGCGATGCCCGTCGTGAATCACTCCGATGTGCCGGGGCAAACGGGCACGGTCGAGGCCGCGCAGCAGCCGGGCCTCGTACAGCCGGTACAGCGGAGCAGTGACCTTCACGAGTCGAAGTGTAGGAACCGGGCCCGCAACCGGTCCCGGTAGCCTGAGGCCCGAATGCGCCGCCTCCTCCTTGCCCTTCTTCTCGTGGCCGCCTGCTCCGATGGAACGCCGCCGCCGAATACCAGCGCACCACCAACCACGTCGGAGGCTACGACGACCTCCGGACCCGGATCTGCGTCGACGACCATGCCCGATGGCGCCGGGCCGGAGCTCGTACCCGTCGTGGAAGCGCTGCGGGAGTGGTCGGTCCTCGCCGGTCCCTCCGAGGCCATGACGCCCGGTGTTCTCGACCTCGACCTCGAGGAGGGCACCGTCGTCGTCTCGCTGGCCGGACGTGCCACATCGCTGCTGCTCGCGGGTACGGGAGAAGCACAGATCGTGCATGAGTCCCGCCTCGACTGGACGGTCCAAGAAGGCCGCTACGAGGATCGGCGCCTGGTCGTGACCGAAAACGACGAGATCTTCGGCGGCGTGTACCGCCTCTGGCTCTACGACCCGCTCGACCAGCAGCCGCTGCTGATCGCGGCGTCAGACGGCGGAGGCGAAGCGCCGTTCTTCCTGCCGACCACATCACTGGAGGGATCCCGCCTGGCCTATACGGTCGAGAACCCGGATGGCACCGTCTGCATTGTCGTGCGCGACCTCGAAACCTCGAGCGAAGAGCGGACCGCATGCGGGCCCACGCCCGACCACGACATCATCTTCCCCTCTCTCGGGGACGGCACGATCGGCTACCTGCTCATCGACGCCGCCGCCGAGCCGCGGTGCGACCAATTCGTGGTGCACCGCGACGCACGCACACCCGAGGTATTGGAGGTGACCCCGTGCGCAGCCTTCACCGGTGCTGCCGACGAACTCCTCGCCGTGTGGACCGAGTCGGGACCGGATGCGGCCGTGGCTCCGATCTTCGGGCGGGGGATCGACGGCGTCACCCACGCGCTCGGCGAGGCGAGCGCCAATTTCGTGACGGTCTGCGACGGCCGCGCCTATTGGCGCACCCAGCAGTCGGCGGTACAGGAGTTGCGGACGTGGACGACCGGAGAGAACGTCGAGATCATCCTGCGCCGTCCCACGTTCATCGGATTCCCGGCATGCGACGGTGACACCGTCGCGGTCTACGTGGGCGGGATCGACGGGAGTCGCGCCGGCGAAATCCTGGTCAGTTCGGTCTCGGGTGCGGTGCCCGCACCCGTCACGTTGGAGTTCAATCCATAGCTCGCAAGCGATCGAGCAGATCGCCCACCGTGCTCACCGGGTACGTCCGGGTTGTCGTCGCACCGACCAGACCCGCGTCGCGCACGATGTTGTCCACAGCATGGGCGTTGGGCGCGTCAACGACGACGAAGATCGTATGGGCAGCCATCGCCGCCCAGGCCCCGACGACGGAGCCCTCGTTGGCAGCAGCGGCAGCATCGAGTTGCTCCAGGCCCTGAATCAGCCCGGCGCGTTTCTCCGCCGACCGGAACGCACACGACTCTTCGGGATGTGTGTTGACAACGACGTGCAACATGAGCCTTCCTCGTATCGACCACGCCCCATTGTGGTCGGGATGCGATAGCGACGTCGGACGCCGTAGCCTGGGATTCATGCGCATTCTCGTCACCGGAGCCACCGGATACATCGGAGGTCGGCTCGTCCCCCACCTCCTCGACGCGGGCCACGAGGTTCGCTGCATGGCGCGCGATCCGTCGAAACTCAGCGGCGATCCATGGCGCGACCGGGTCGGGGTGGTGGCCGGCGACATCCTCGACGTCGACAGCCTCAAGGAGGCCCTCACCGGTTGTGACGCCGCGTACTACCTGGTCCACTCGATGGCGGGCGGCAGCGACTTCGTGGAACGTGATCGGCAGGGCGCCGCCAACTTCCGCGACGCCGCCGACGCCACCGGACTGCGGCGCATCGTCTACCTCGGGGGCCTCGGCGACGACACCGACGACCTCTCCCATCACCTCGACAGTCGTCACGAAGTCGGCCGCATCCTGCGCTCCGGCACCACACCCGTCACCGAACTCCGCGCCGCCGTCATCATCGGGTCCGGATCGGTTTCCTTCGAAATGCTTCGCTACCTCACCGAGGTCCTCCCGGTGATGATCACCCCGCGCTGGGTGCGCACCCGGTGCCAGCCCACCGCCATCCGCGACGTTCTGGCCTACCTCACCTCCGCCATCGAAGACACGGCCGCGGCGTCCTCCATCTACGAGATCGGCGGGCCCGACGTACTCACCTACGAGGACATGATGCGGGTGTACGCCGAGGTCGCCGGTCTCCGGCGACGGCTCATCATCCCCGTCCCCGTCCTCTCTCCCAAGCTGTCCTCACACTGGATCGGCCTCGTCACGCCGTTGCCGACGGACGTGGCGAAGCCGCTCGTCGACAGCCTGAAACACGAGGTCGTGGTGACCCGCAACGACATCCAAGCGGTGCACCCCATCGACCGCACTCACTACCGGGACGCCGTCGAGGGAGCCCTCGCCCACCAGCGGGGACGCCAGGTGCCGACCCGCTGGTCGGATAGCGGTGGCGGGCCGGCGGCACCGGCTCCCAACGATCCCTCGTGGGCGGGCGGCACCGTGTTCGAGGATCGACGCGAAGTGCCGACCCCGGCGTCTCCCGCGGACCTGTTCTGGGCGATCTCACGCGTCGGGGGCGACGTCGGCTATTACACCGCCCGCTGGGCGTGGCGGCTCCGTGGCACTCTCGACACCCTCGTCGGCGGCGTCGGCCTGCGGCGGGGGCGGCGCCACCCCGAGGAGCTGCAAATCGGGGAGTCCCTCGACTTCTGGCGCGTCGCCGACCTCGTGCCGGGACGCCGGCTCCAACTCTTCGCCGAGATGAAGCTTCCCGGGGAGGCCTGGCTGGAGTGGGAAGCGGTGCCCGACGGCTCCGGCTCCCGCCTCGTTCAGACCGCCTACTTCGCGCCACGCGGACTGTGGGGCCGCCTGTACTGGGCGGCCGTGTTCCCCTTCCATGCGGCGATTTTCGGCAGAATGGCCCGCAAGATGGCCACCGCCGCCGAACATCGCCCCGCATGAGCCGCCGCCAGACCGTCGCCCGCCGCCTGCGCACGATCCCGACGTTTCTCGCCGTCTTCACCGTCCTCACCCTGGCCTTCCCGGTTCTGGCGGTAGCTGCCGCCGCCGTCGACGTGGTACGCGGCATCGCCCGCCGCCGCCCCTGGGTGGCGGTTCGCATGCTCGGCTTCGCCTGGGTCTACTTCGCCGCCGAGGTCGTGGGACTGCTCCTCATGTTTGCGGCGTGGGTGTTCAGCGGCTTCGGTGCGAACCGCAAACGCCTCATCGAGTGGACGTTCCGGACCCAGGCATGGTGGGCGGCAACCCTGCTCCGCACCGTCGGGACCCTGTTCCGGATGCGTTTCGAGGTCGAGGGCGACGATGTCCTGGCACCGGGTCCCATCATCGTCATGATGCGTCACGCCAGCATCGTCGACAATCTGCTGCCGGCGAACTTCATCACGATCCCGCACGGCATCCGCCTCCGTTACGTCCTCAAGCGCGAGCTCCTCTCAGACCCCGCGCTCGACGTCGGCGGCAACCGCCTTCCCAACTACTTCGTCGACCGCTCGGCGATGCGCAGCCGCACCGAGATCGAGCAGGTTCGCACACTGGCCGACGGCCTCTCCTCCACCGAGGGCGTCCTCATCTACCCGGAGGGAACGCGGTTCACCGCCGAGAAGCGCGAACGGGCGCTGCGCCGGCTCGAGAACGACGAGGCCGTGATCGCACGAGCGCGACGGTTGCGCAATCTCCTTCCACCGCGACTCGGCGGGCCGCTGGCGCTTCTCGACGCCGGGGTCGACGTCGTGTTTTGCGGCCATAGCGGGCTCGGCGGATTCGCCCAGCTCGGTGACATATGGGCAGGGGGGATGGTGGGCCGTACCGTCTCGGTCCGATTCCAGCGGATCCCGGCCGCAAGCATCCCGACCGGCGACGACGAGCGGGCTGCCTGGTTCTACGATCGCTGGCAAGACATCGACGACTGGATCGAGCGCACCAAGGAGGTTGCCCCATGACGATCGCTGCCGGGCTCGGCTCAGTCCTACTCACCAACGCCCTCGTCGTCTTCGCGCTCATGACCGCACTGTGGGCTCTCAGCCTGGTGCTGAAGGACGCCAGCATCGTCGACATCTTCTGGGGCGCCGGCTTCGCTGTGATTGCCTGGGTGACCTTCTTCGTTGCCGACGGCAGCAACGCCCGTCGGGTGCTGTTCGTCGTTCTGGTGTCGCTGTGGGGCCTGCGCCTCGCCGGCTACCTGGCCTGGCGCAACATCGGCAAAGGTGAGGACTACCGGTACCGGGCCATGCGCAAACGCCACGGCGACCGATTCGCCATCGTCTCGTACGGCACCGTGTTCCTTCTGCAGGGGGCCCTCATGTGGGTCGTGTCGCTACCCGTACAGGCCGGACAGGTACCCACCGCCGGCCTCATCTGGCTCGACGTCCTCGGCATCGGGCTGTGGGCCGTCGGCCTCTTCTTCGAGACGGTCGGCGACATCCAGCTCGCTCGCTTCAAAGCCGATCCGGCCAACCAGGGCCACGTCATGGACCGCGGCCTGTGGCGCTACACCCGCCACCCCAACTACTTCGGTGACTTCCTGGTGTGGTGGGGGCTGTACGCCGTGGCCCTGGCCAGCGGCGACGCATGGTGGACGATCGTCGGGCCCATCGTGATGTCCACCCTGCTAATGCGGGTGTCCGGTGTTGCCTTGCTCGAGAAGTCGCTCAGCAAACGCCGCGAGGGCTACGCGGAGTACGTGCGTCGCACCAACGCCTTCTTTCCCGGACCTCCAAAACCCGCTCGAGACGATGCTGGTTGATTCCGAAAAGACCGAAGTACGCTATATGCGCGATATGGACCATCCTCCACGCATCACGCTCGGACGCATGCAGAATCCGGTGCGCGGGATTCTGCACGGCAGCGCTGCGGTCGCCTCGGTCGTCGGCACGATCTACCTGCTGGTGGCCGGTGCCGGGAACATCACCCGGCAAGTGGCGCTGGCGGTGTTTGGCCTGGGCCTCATCACGTTGTACACGGTGAGTTCCCTCTACCACTCGATTCCGTGGACGATGACGGCCAAGCGGTTCATGCAGCGAGTCGACCACTCGGCGATCTTCGTGCTCATCGCAGCGAGCTACACGCCGTTCGCGGCCGTGGTGCTCGACGGCTGGCTGCGATGGACGACACTGGCTGCAGTGTGGAGCATCGCCGTCGTCGGAATCGGCCAGCACATCTTCTTTCCCCGCGACGATCAGACCCTCTCGGTCGTCCTCCATGTGACGCTCGGCTGGCTGGCGGTATTCATCGCGGTACCCATCGTGCAACGGCTGGGATTGGGTCCGTTCACCGGACTCTTCCTCGGAGGTGTCTTTTATACGGTCGGGATGGTCATCCTCGTCACCAACCGCCCTCGCCTGTGGCCGCATGTCTTTTCCAGCCACGAGTTGTTCCACGTCTTTGTCGTGGCCGGCAGCGCCATGCATTTCTTCGTGGCCGCCCGCTACGTGACGCAGTACGCGGGGTAGCCGGCCACCAGCCACCAGCACGTTCCAGCAACCCGAAGCCTCCTGCCGGCTAGCGGCCACTCGCTAGGTTGGCAACGTGACAGAACCGATTACCGGCGATGCCTTCGGCATGGCGCTGCTGTCCCATCTCGACCACGGCGATGACGGCTGGCACGTGATCGAACGCGACGACGGCTGGGTCGACGCCTTGGCGGCGTCCCGGTACTTCGGCGACATCGAAGCGTGGGTTCCCATCGAGCGCGATGCCATCGGGCGTGCCGGGGACCGCGTGCTCGACGTCGGAGCCGGCGCGGGACGGATCTCGCTCTTCCTGCAGGAACGGGGCACCGACGTCGTCGCCCTCGATGTGTCGCCCGGTGCCGTCGACGTCTGCCGCCGTCGCGGCGTCGCGGCCACGTTCACGGGCACGGTGTTCGATCTGGCATCGGCACAGCCCGAACCCTTCGACACGTTCGTGTACTTCGGCAACAACCTCGGACTGCTCGGGAGCCCGGAGGGTGCCGCCGCGATGCTCGCCGCACTCGGGGACCTGGCCCGACCCGGAGCACGGGTGATCGGAACGCTCATCGATCCCTACGACACCGCAGACCCTGCCCACCTCGACTACCACGAGCGCAATCGCGCCCGCGGCCGGATGCCGGGCCAGATCGCGTTGCGGATCAGGTACCGGCAGTATGCGACCCCGTGGAAGGACCTGCTCTGGGTGTCTCTCGAGGAGCTCGAGGCCATCACCGCCCCCCTGGGCTGGACCTTGACCGAGCACTGGTCCCTGGGCCCGTTCCGCGCCGTGGTGCTGACGCTGGGCTGATCGCTATCAGCCGCTAGCTCGTCGCCAGCAGCGTCAGACCGAGAATCGTCAAGCCGACCATCAGGCCCAGCATGGCGTACTGGCTGCGGACCGCGTCCTCCTTGCCGAAGTCGGCGATCGCCCGGTCGTGAGCCAGCACGACGCCCGCGATGTGGCCCCCGACGATGGCAGTGACCTGGGTGTACCACACGACATTCGGCGACAGCCACGTGAAGTTGATCTCCCAGTCGGCCGTGCCGAACAGATCCCAGCCCTGGCCGAACGGATCACTCATGAGGGCCAGCGCCTGCTGGCCCTCGAAGAGAACCAGTGTGAAGTAGTGGGCAAAGGCATACGCCAGCGCGATCGGAACGAGGGTGTGCGCGAACGAATCGGCGATGGCTCCGGGGGTGCGCTCGGACCCGGCGAGGCGACCGGCCGCCCAGCACGCGCCGTAATACGCGGCGGCGATCACGCCGACCGTCGCCAGGATCGCCAGCGTCCCGAACCACTCGTCGTTGACGCGCAGCCCCCACCGATCCCGCCACCACCGGGTAGCCGAGATACCGTCGTACGTGACGGTCCCGATCATGGCGGCGACGAACAGTGCAGAGCCTCTCCACACGCTCATGGCCGGCAGTGCGCGCAACCAGCCCCGCCACACCAGCCGCCCATCACCATCCCTTCCCAGCGGTGAAATCCGGGAGATGAACCCGTTGTATGCGGTGAACCCGTCACCGACGGCCAGCCCCGTCCTGAGTCCGGCGGCACCCATGACGGCGAACATCAGGCCCGTGTAGACCAGGGCGGCGATGGCCAGGTCGCGGGGCTGAGACGAGTGGCTGTAGACCAGTTCCAGCCAGGTGAACGCGATGAACGCCGCCGTTGCCGGATAGACACCGAACCGCTCGAGGTACTCGGGTTTCTCCGTCCTGCCGATGCCGAGCAGGCCGCCCCCGGTTCGCCACGGATTCAGATAGGCGTACCAGTTGCCGACGACCGCCGACAGGAACGGAACGACCAGCCAGAACCCGACCCAGACGATCACGGGCAGGATGTTGCGGCTGGCGTTGTCGTTGCCGAACAGACCGCCGGCTACGGCGGCGAGGAACACCACGATCCCCACGACCTGCAGCACCAGACCGGTACGGCGCAGCGTGGTGGCGGCGGCGACCGGCCGGGTCGGCGCCGGTTCCTGCCAGCGAGCGTCCGGCCACAGCAGCGCCAGCAACACGAACGAGACGACGAGCGCAATGCCGCCGGCGACGAGGAAGAACTCGACCGGGACCGGCAGATCGGCGCGCCCGCCGAGGCCGTGAGCCATCACCCCGGTCGGAACGGCCATGAAGGCCGCCACGCCGCCGGCAATCGCAAGTATCCGCAGCATCATCGCCGGAACCGTAGCCGGGGGAGTCTCCGCCGCCGGTGCTATCCCAGGCGGGACCGCAGCGCAGCCAGCTGGGCGCGGACCGACTCGTGCGAGCCGCCACCCGGAGAGATGCGGCGCCGCACCGACACCGCAGGATCCAGGAGTTCGAGGTCGGCCGCCGAGAACGCGTCATGGGCGGCAGCGAGATCGGCGCCGGTCGCCTCTGTGAACGCCCGGCCGCTGCGCTCCAGTTCTCCGACCAGCGCGCCGACGGCGCGATGTGCCTCCCGGAACGGAACCCCGCGCTCGACGAGCACCTCGGCCAGATCCAGGGCGGCGACGGCAGCCGCCGGCGGCGGCGGATGAAACTCGGCGGTGGCGACCATTCCAGTCAGGGCCGCCAGCGAACCCCGCAGCGCGTCGTCGGCGTGGAACACCGCCTCCTTGTCCTCCTGGAGGTCGCGGTTGTAGGCCAGCGGCAAGCCCTTCTGCAGCCCCAGCAACGTCGCCACATCGCCCGCCACCGCCGCCGCCTTGCCCCGCACCAGCTCCGCCACGTCGGGGTTCTTCTTGTGCGGCAGCGCCGACGAGCCCGTCGTGTAGCGATCCGAGTACGTCGCCCACCCGAATTCGGACGTCGCCCACATGACCAGTTCTTCGGCGAGACGCGACAGGTCCGCCATCGCTTGTGCACAGCAGAACGCATACTCGGCGACGAGGTCGCGCCCCGCGACGGCATCGAGTGAGTTGTCGAAGACGTCGGAAAAGCCGAGGGAAGTCGCCACCACATCGGGACGGAGCGGAAGGGCGCTCCCGCCCCCGGCACCGGCTCCGAGCGGCGACACGTCCAGACGCCGTACCACCGAGGCAAACCGATCGGCCGACCGCAGCAGTGCCCAGACATGGGCCAGCAGGTGATGGGCGAAGGGAACCGCCTGCGCTTGCTGCAGGTGGGTGTACAACGCAACGACGGTCTCCCCGGCCGCCTCCGCCTGGCCCGCGAGCACCTCCGCCAGACCGTGCAGTCCATCGATCCGGGCGGCGGCATTCCGCCGCAAGTAGAGACGAATGTCGAGGGCGATCTGGTCGTTACGCGACCGCCCGGTGTGGAGCAATCCCGCCACCGGCCCGATCAGCTCCCCGAGCCGCCGTTCCACCGCAGTGTGGACGTCTTCGTCCCCGGGCAGGAAGCCGAACGCTCCGGACGCTGCTTCGGACGCAATCTGCTCGAGTCCGCGGCGCAGTTCCGCTGCCTGCTCCCCGCCGATGATCCCGGTCTCCCCGAGCATGCCGACGTGCGCGAGTGAACCGGCCACGTCGTCTTCGAGCAGCCGTCGGTCGGCATGGGAAACCGTGAATTCCCACATGGCGTGCTCCGGAGGCTCGTCGAACCTCCCGCCCCACAGTGCGGTCCCTGAATCGGCCATCACTCCCCTTCGCCGAGCCGTTTCTCGGCGTAGGTACGGAGACGCAGCGACTGGAGACGGATGAACCCTGTCGCATCAGCCTGGTCGTAGACATCGTCGGCCTCGAAGGTGACCGTAGCCCGGTCGTACAGCGCGTGATCCGAACGGCGGCCCTCGACGGCCGCCGTTCCCTTGAACAGCTTGAGCCTGGCCTCACCGTTGACCCGCTGCTGGATGTTGTCCATGAACAGCTGCAGCGACTCGCGTTCCGGCGAAAACCAGTAACCGTTGTAGACCATCTCCGCATACCTGGGAACGAGTTCGTCACGCAGATGCTGGACCTCGCGGTCGAGCGTTATCGATTCGACGGCACGGTGGGCGTGATAGAGGATCGTGCCACCGGGCGTCTCGTACACCCCCCGGCTCTTCATCCCGATGAACCGGTTCTCCACGATGTCGATGCGTCCCACCCCGTGCCGGCCGCCGATGTCGTTGAGACGCTCCAGGAGCGCCACCGGGGACAGCTCCTCCCCGTCGACCGCCACCGGCGTTCCCCGCTCGAAGGACACGGTCAGGTAGGCCGGTTCCGGTGGTGCCGCCTCCGGATCGGTCGTCATCCGGAACATGCCGGGCGGCGGCGGTTCCCACGGGTCCTCCAGCACGCCGCCTTCGTACGAGATGTGCCACAAGTTGGCGTCCGTCGAATACGGCTTCTCCGGGGTCACCGGAACCGGTATCCCGTGGTCGGCGGCGTAGGCGACGCAATCGGCCCGGCCCTTGAGATCCCACTCCCGCCACGGAGCGATGACCTTGAGGTCGGGGCGCAGGGCGTACACCCCGAACTCGAAGCGAATCTGGTCGTTGCCTTTCCCGGTGGCGCCGTGGGCGATGGCGTCGGCCCCGGTCTCCTCCGCGGCCCGCACCAAACCGGCTGCGA
>JBFIQU010000059.1:0-10545 GCA_041609395.1 Acidimicrobiia bacterium
CGCATCTCTCCACTCAACAGCAGCCGCCGTCCGCGTCGCTCGTCGACCCGGCCGTGCAGCGTGTAGGAAACATCGACACCGGCCGGTTTGCGGTACCGCAGGTCGAGCGTGCCGGTGAGGACAAACGTGTCTTCAACCAGCATCGCGGCCCACGCCAGGATCTCGTCGAGCGCGGTGGCGATCACGCCGCCGTGGAGAACTCCTTCGAAGCCCCGGTATTCGTCGCGTGGCGTGAAGTCCGCGGCGACTCCGGCGTCGTCGAAACGGAACCCGTCGAGGTGCAGTCCCATCGGATTGGCGAGTCCGCAGGCGAAGCAGTCGTCGTAGCGGGCTCGCACCGTTGCGACGGCGGACTGGAGTTGGGAAGGCAGCGCGGTCACGTCGGGCGAGGCTACCCCGTGTGACGATGGTGTTCGACGGCTTCACCGGTTTGCACGAGCCACAGCGATCGGTAGATCCCGTCGTGGTCCACCAGTTCGCGATGGGTTCCCGCCTCGACGACGCGCCCCGAATCGATCACGTAGATCCGCTCTGCGTTCCGTATCGTCGAAAGGCGATGGGCGATGACGATCGTCGTCCGGTCCACCGACAACCGTTCGATCGACCGCTGGATGGCTGCCTCGGTTTCGTTGTCGACGGCCGACGTCGCTTCGTCGAAGATGAAGATCGGTGGGTCTTTCAGAACCGCCCGTGCAATCGAGATTCGCTGGCGCTGGCCGCCGGACAGCTTCTGGCCGCGCTCACCGACGACCGTCTCGTATCCGTCGGGCAGGTCCACGATGAAGTCGTGTGCTTCGGCGGCTCGGGCGGCGGCGACGATCTCGTCCCGTCCTGCCCCCGGCCGGCCGTACGCGATGTTTTCCACCACGGTTCCGTGGAACAGGAACACGTCCTGGCTGACGAGGCCGACGGCGCGGCGCAGATCGTCCGTGCGCAGATCGCGCAGATCGTGGCCGTCGAGCCTGATGGAGCCGCCGACGACGTCGTAGAGCCGGAGAAGCAGTTTCACGATCGTGGTCTTGCCCGATCCGGTTGGTCCGACGAATGCAGTGGTCTCCCCGGGGGCGATGTCGATATCGACGGCTTCGAGCACCGGCGTTCCCCGGCGATAGTGGAACGTCACGCGGTCGAACTCGATGTGGCCGGCGACCCCGGTGGCCGGCAGCTCCTGCGTTCCGGACTCGATCTTCGGTTCGAGGTCCAGGAGGTCGAGGATCCGGTTGGTCGACGCCATGGCGCGCTGGTACAGGTCGAACGTCTCGCCGAGCCGGGTCAACGGCCAAAGCAGGCGCTGCGTGAGGAACACCATCACGCTGTAGGCACCGACATCGAGCCTGCCCTCGCCTACCTGGAGGCCGCCGAACACGAGCGTGAAGGTGAAGCCGATCACGATCGCCATGCGGATCAGCGGCGAGAAGGCAGAGGAGAGACGGATGGCTCGCCGGTTGCTCGCCTGGTAGCTGGTGCTGTCGTCGGCGACGCGATCGGCCTCGTAGGCCTCCCGGGTGAAGCTCTTGATCGTTGTGATGCCGCCGAGGTTGTTTGCCAGCCGGCTGTTGAGCTCGCCGACCTTCTCCCGCACGTCGGCGTAGCGAGGGGCGATGCGGCGCTGGAAGCGGAACGAGCCCCACAGAATGATTGGAATGGGGAGGAAGGCCAGCCAGGCGATCGACGGAGCGAGGATGAAGAAGATCGTGCCGATCGAGATCACCGTGGTCGACACCTGGATGATCTCATTGGCGCCGATATCGAGGAACCGTTCGAGCTGGTTGACGTCGTCGTTGAGGATCGACATCAACTCGCCGCTCGACTGGTCTTCGAAGTAGGCGAGTTCGAGGCGCTGCACGTGGCTGTAGGCGTCGATGCGGAGTTCGTGCTGGATCGTCTGCGCCAGGTTCCGCCACCACACTCCATGCAGGTACTCGAACAGCGACTCCAGCATCCAGATGACGAGGGTGAGCCCGGCCAGCGACCAGAGCTGGGCCTGCAACGTCTCGATTCCCCATGTCGCCAGCAGCGAGTCGTCCCGCTCGACGACGACGTCGACGGCTACCCCGATGAGCAACGGCGGGGCGATGTCGAAGATCTTGTTGAGTGTCGAGAACGTCGTGGCCGCCCGGATGCGCCGCCGATGGCGACGGGCATAGTGGAAGAGGCGGCGCAGTGGCGGGGCGGATGCGGACATGTGTGGGTCGAGGCTAGCCCTCCCGCCTATCGTCCCGACGATGAAGCTTCCCGAGACCACGGCCGAGGAGCGGCGCGCCGCCCGGGTGATTCTGGATCGACTGGTGAAGCGTTATCCGACGATCCGCACGGCGCTGGAGTGGGAGAATCCGTGGCAGCTCCTGGTCGTCACCGTGATCTCTGCGCAGACCACGGACGAGAACGTCAACCGGGTGGCGCCCGACCTGTTTGCGGCATATCCGACGCCGGACGATCTGGCGGGGGCCGATCCGGAACACGTCGAGAAGCTCATTTACTCGACCGGCTTCTTCCGGCAGAAGACGAAGTCGATCATCGACCTGTCCCAGGATCTCGTCGAGCGTTTTGACGGTGCGGTGCCGGATACGCTCGACGAGCTCGTCACCCTGCGCGGCGTGGGCCGGAAGACGGCGTCGGTCGTGCTCGCCGAAGCATGGGATCTGCCCGCCATCGCCGTCGACACCCACGTCCAGCGCGTGACGCGCCGCCTCGGGCTCACCGACCAGCGCGATCCCCTGAAGGTGGAGGCCGCCCTGCGGGCGCTGTACCCGCGTCCGCGGTGGTCTGGGATTTCGATGCGGTTCATCCAGTTCGGGCGCGACGTCTGCGATGCCCGCAAACCCCGCTGCTGGGAGTGCCCGCTGCGCGACCGCTGTCCGTACCCGGACAAGACTCCGCCTCCGCCGTGACCCGCCTCCGCCTGCGGTCCCCGGAAGATCGCGAGATCGCGGCGCTGGCGCTCCCGGCACTTGGTGCTCTGGCCGCCGACCCCATCGTTTCGCTGATCGACACTGCCTGGGTCGGGCGTCTCGGGGCGGCACCGCTGGGCGCGCTCGGTGTCGCATCGGCGGTGTTCGCCGTTGCGTTCTTCATCTTCAACTTCCTCGCCTACGGGACGACCCCGCTCGTGGCCGGTGCCGAAGGGCGCCGGGATCGGGCGGCTGCGCAACGGATCGTGGCAATGGCGTTGCGGGTGGCCGTGGTCGGCGGCATAGCCGGGGTGCTGGTGCTGGAGGCGGCCACGGGCCCAATCCTCGATCTGATGGGAGCCGGGCCGGAGGTGATCGACGATGCGACCGCCTACCTCCGTATCAGAGCGCTGAGCATTCCGGCAGTCCTCATCGTGCTGGTCGGCCACGGGGCCTTTCGCGGGCGTCACGACACGAAGACTCCGCTCGTCGTCACCCTCGCAATCAACGCCGTCAATCTCGTCCTGGATCCCATCCTCATCTTCGGGGCCGGTCTCGATGTCGCCGGTGCTGCAGTGGCGACGGTGGTTGCGCAGTGGCTCGGGGCGGCGTGGTTCGTCGTGTTGCTCCGCCGTCGCTTCGGCGTCGCGCTGCGGACACCGATCGTGTCCGCCGAGTTGCGGAGTTTTCTCAACGCGGGACGGGACCTGGCAATTCGCACCGGGGCGCTCCTCACCGTGATCACGCTGTCGACGGCGGTGGCCGCCAGGATCTCGACGACGGCGGTCGCGGCGCACCAGGTGGTGTTGCAGATCTGGGTGTTCCTCGCTCTCGTCGTCGACGCGCTCGCCATCGCAGCTCAGGCCATGGTCGGTCGCCGCCTCGGTGCGGCCGACGGCGCAGCTGCCCGCCGGGTTTCCAACCGTCTGCTCGAGTTGGGATTCCTCGTGGGCATCGTCGCCGGTGCCGTGATCGCCGCCCTGTACGGAGTGCTCCCGGGCTTCTTCACGAACGATGCCGCCGTCGAGCAGGCGATCCGTGGTGTCTACTGGTTCGTGGTGCTCACCCAGCCGCTGAACGCGCTCGTGTTCGTGTGGGACGGCGTCGTCATCGGCGCTGCCGACTTCCGGTTCCTCGCCGTCGCCATGGTGCTCTCCGGAGTAGCGGCGGTGGCGGTCCTGCTCAGCGTGCTTCCCCTGGGGGCTGGACTCGCCGGGGTGTGGTGGGGGATGGTGGTGCTGATGGTGGGACGACTCGCCTCGATGGTGTGGTGGCATCGGAGTCTGCGGGCTTTCCGCTTCGCACCTGCGGGCGCCTGACGAGGTCGCGGCCCCTGGTCTCGGGCAGCGGGAAGACGAGGAATGCGGCGACGATCACCCCGATGCCGAGCAGCGCCACCGTCGTCGGCAGACCGACTCGATCGATGGCTGCGGCTCCGATGCCGAACCCGGTGATGCTGCCGAGAATCCCGGCGTTGTGGATCCAGGCCCCGGCGGTCGCCCGCAATCCGGTTGGGAAGAGCTCGGAGCGGTGTGCGGCGAGGGCGGGAGTGAGCATCGTGGCACCGAAGCTTGCGATGAGGATCATCGGCGCCAGGATCCAGCCGCTGTCGAGCAAGTAGAAGCCGAGGCCGCCGCCGAGACCAACGAGGAGAGCCAGGACCTCGGTGGGACGCCTGCCGACGAGATCGGCGGCGCGGCCGCCGACGAGCAATCCCATCGTGCCGATGCCGCTCGCCACCAGCACGACCGCCAGAGCCGATCCGGTCGACCACTCGAGATCGTCGATGAGGCGCTCGAGAGCGAAGTTGAACCCGACCGACGAGAACGAGGCGATGAAGAACGCGATGCCGGCGAGCGGCCACAAATACCGGCCGTGGCCTCCGCGCAGCGCCGCCGACAACGGCGCTTTGCGCTTGGTCTTGACGAACGCTCTCGACTCCCGCAGGAAGCGGCGCAGGATCGGAAACACGAGAAGCCCGATACCGCTGATTCCAAACAGGAGTCGCCACGCCTCGTCGCTTCGGTCGGCCAGCGGCAGGAGAATCAAGCTGGCGCCGGTCCCCATGCTCCCGGCGAGCGCATAAACCCCGAGTCCGTAGCTGCGGAGACGCGGATTCAGTTCCTCGGCGAGGATGACCACGGCGAGTCCCGCCGCCGCGGCGACACCAAGACGGTTGATCGATTGAAAGGCGACGTATGCCCCGACGTCGGGGGCAAAGGCCGTGCCCAGGTTGGCGAGCGGGATCATGAGGAACGCGGCGAGAAACGGAGCACGGCGTCCGCGGCGATCACCCACGAACGAGAAGAGCAGCGCCAGCAGCGATACGGCCCGCGCGATGGCGAAGAAACCGCTCATCGTTCCCTCGGAGACGTCGAGGGTCTCCTGCGCGAACGGGAGGGTGTGGCTCATGAGGCCCCCGCCGTGGCCTATGACGAACCCGGCCAGGCCCAAGAGGAACAGGACTCGCCGATCACGAGCATCGAACCTGGCCGGGGGAAGAAAGGCAGCCGGAAGCGCCACGATCAGCCGGACCCAGCGCCGGGAGCGCGTGACGGTGGCGGACTCAGTGGTGGCATCGAGGGGAGGTTACTGCCGAAGGGTTGGCCGCTGCGAGCCCCCGATCTGAGCGGCCTCCAGCGGCCCAGATCGTGCTGGCCGCTCAGATGGTGCTCAACCCGCGCAGGATCGGAATCCGGTCGAGGAACTCGATGAACCAGTTGGAGAGCACGGTCAGTTGACCGGTCACCATGAGGATGCCGAAGAAGGCGAGGAGAACTCCGGACGCCACGTTGATGGGCCGGAGGTACCGCTTGAACCAGGAGAACGAGCTATACGCCTTGACCATCCCGAGTGATGCCAGCAAGAACGGGATACCGAGGCCGAGCGAGTACACGAAGAGCAGAATCATGCCCTGCCCCACGGTGTCCTGCGTTCCGGCCAGCGTGAAGATCGCTGCCAGCACCGGTCCGATGCAGGGGGTCCATCCGAAGCCGAACGCCATCCCCATGAGCGGTGGGGCCCATCCGCCGAGCCGTGAGGGTCGTATCTCGATGCGCCGTTCCCGCATGAACGGCATCAAGAAGCGCGGATTCCACACTGCGGTGACGGCGATGAGCACGCCCATGGCGACGACGAACCATCCTGCAACCACGAGAGCGGTCGAGCGGGAGCGGAGCAACGTGTCGCCGATCGCCGTTGCCCCGGCACCGAGAAGTACGAAGACGAGCGTGAAGCCTGCGATGAACAGCAGGGTCACCCGCACCATGCGTGCCATCGACACGTTGCCCTCGGCAAGGTCGCTGGCGGAGTATCCCGACATCATCGAGATGTAGCCCGGCAGCAGGGGAAGCACGCACGGAGAGATGAACGACAGCGCGCCGAAGGCAAATGCGACGATCAAGCTGACCGGGTCAGCCCCGCTGACGAGATCCGATGCCACCTCTGCTCCTGGTCCGACGCCCGGGTTCCCAGGGTAGGGAACGGTGCGTGTTCGCCGTATGTTCCCGGTCGATAGCTCGTTGCTACCCGGGATCAGGCAATATCCTCCCACGCATGCCCATCACCCCATCACGTCAGCGGTTCCTCGAACTGGCGTCACAGCACAACGTCGTGCCGGTGACCCTCGAGGTGCTGGGGGACCGCGAGACGCCGGTGACCGTGTTCGAAAAACTCGTCGGCGACGCTCCGGGGTTCCTCCTCGAGTCGGTCGAGGGCGGCGAAACATGGGCACGCTGGTCGTTCGTAGGCTGGGACCCGATCTTCACGCTGACGAGCCACGACGGAATCTGTGCGGTCGAAGGCGCCGCCGTCGACCTCGTCGATGGTGATCCGCTGCACGTGCTGGAAGACGTTCTCGGGCGGTATTCCAGTCCGGACCTCGGGCTACCGCCCCTGCACTCCGGTGCGGTCGGCTTCCTCGCCTACGACGTCGTCCGCTACGTCGAACGGCTCCCCGACCGGCCCCCCGATGACCGCCAGCTGCCCGAGATGGTGTGGCAGTTCGTCGGGTCGCTCGCCGCCGTCGACAGGTTCCGCCAAACCATCTTGTTGATTCGCAACGTGTACATCGGCGACGATCCCGGCGCACAGTACGACGCCGCCACTGCGGCGCTGCGCGCCGCTGCGCATCAGCTCGCCGCTCCGGCGTCCTACCGCGCACAGCCCCGTCCCGGCTTCGTCGCCGCTCCCGACGCAACTTCCAACTTCACCAAGGACGAATTCACTGCAGCCGTCGCCAGGTGCATCGAATACATCGAGGCCGGCGATGCGTTTCAGATCGTTCCCTCGCTGCGGCTGGCCACTCCGTTCGGTGGTGACGCGTTCGCCGTCTACCGGGCGCTGCGGCTGGTCAATCCTTCGCCGTTCCTGTTCTTCATTCGCCATCCGAGTGTCACGGTGGTCGGGGCATCGCCGGAATTGATGACGCGGACGAGGGATGGCGTCGTCTTCAGCCGCCCGATCGCCGGGACCCGGGCCCGGGGCGTCTCACCCGACGAAGATCGCGCGCTGGAAGAAGACCTTCTCGAGGATCCCAAGGAACGCGCCGAGCACGTCATGCTCGTGGACCTGGCGCGAAACGACCTGGGCCGGGTGTGCGAGTACGGCACCGTGACGGTCGACGATCTCATGGTCGTTGAGCGCTACTCCCATGTCATGCACATCGTCAGCGGGGTGTCGGGACGGCTGCGCGACGGCCTCAGTTCGGTCGACGTGCTGCGGGCCACCTTCCCGCACGGAACGGTGTCCGGAGCACCGAAGGTTCGTGCGATGGAGATCATCGACGAGATCGAACCGCAGGCGCGGGGCCCGTATGCCGGCGCCGTGGGCTACGTCGACTTCTCGGGGAATGTCGACACGTGTATTGCGCTCCGTTCGGCGGTCATCGCCGGCGAAACCGCCTGGGTCCAGGCCGGCGCCGGCATCGTTGCCGACAGTGATCCGGAGTACGAGTACCAGGAGTGCTTGAACAAGGCGGCCGCGGTGCTCGCCGCCATCGCCGCCAGCCAGCATGTGTGATCGCCCGTCGTACGGTGACGTCATGGCCGAGTACCTCGCGGCGCGGCGAGGGGCTGCCGTTGCCGGCGGATGCCACGAGGCGGTCCGGGTTCACGGACCGGACGCCGTGTCGTTCCTCGACGGGATCCTGAGCCAGGACCTCGCCTCGTTGCCGGCCGGCAGTGTGGCGCGCAGTTTTCTGCTTGCGCCTCAGGGGAAGCTGCGCGCGATTCTCTGGGTCCTGAAGGGGGCCGGCGAGGTGGTGCTGGTGAGCGATGCCGGACGGGGCGACGTGGTTGCCGCGGATCTCGCCCGCTTCAAGTTCCGCGTCGATGTCACGATCGACGATCCGGCGCCGCTCCTCACCGTCACCGGAGCCGGGACGGCGACGGTTCTGGAGAGGCTGGGATCGGGTGTGCCCGACGGCTGGAGTGACGACGGCGGATTGGCAGGTCACATTCCATTGCGACGGCTGCCGCGCGTGGTGCTCGGGGGCCGGGAGGTCGATTCGCTGGTTGCCGCCGGCGCCGTCCGCGCCGGGTCGATCGCGCTCACGGCGGTGCGAATCGAAGGGGGCGAGCCGGTCATGGGTGTCGACGTGGACGACGCCACCATTCCACAGGAGGCCGGCGATGTGTCGGAGTTCGTGTCGTTCACGAAGGGCTGCTACCTCGGGCAAGAGCTGGTCGCACGGATCGACAGCCGCGGTCGCGTCAACCGCCATTTGCGGGGATTGCAGGTCGTTGAGAACGTACTCCCGCCGCCCGGGGCCGAGGTGGTCCACGGCGACACCGGCGTCGGAGTGGTCGGCTCTGTGTCCGAATCACCGACCCTGCGTGCGCCCGTGGCCCTCGCCGTGATCCGGCGCGAGGTCGAGCCGGGGGAGACGGTGCGGTTGGTGTGGCCGGGCGGCGAGACGTCGGCGACCGTGCACGAGCTGCCAATGGACGAATTCGCAACGCCCTAACAGTTTTCGAACAGCTCCGGTGCAGGCTGGAAGCGAGGAGGTGAGATGACAGGTCGCGGCACGATCGTTCTCATCGAAGACGAAGACGACATCGCCGATCTGGTCCGCCTCTATGTGGAGCGCGAGGGATACCGGATGGTTCATGCTCGCGACGGTGCCGGGGGACTTGCCGCCGTGCGGGACCGGGCGCCGCGGGTCGTCCTCCTCGATCTGGGCCTTCCCGACATCGACGGTGTCGACGTGTGCAAGGCGATTCGGGCGACTGCCGACGTGCCGGTCATCATGTTGACCGCCCGCGACTCCGAGATCGACAAGGTCGTCGGCCTCGAGATCGGAGCCGACGACTACATCACCAAGCCCTTCTCTCCACGGGAGCTGCTGGCTCGCATCAAGGCCGTCTTGCGGCGTAGTGAGGAGCCGCCTCCACCAGTCGAGCGGATCGAAGCCGGCGAGTGGGTGATCGATGCCGGCCGCCGCCGCGTCGAGGCCCCGGGCGGCACGACCATCGAGCCGACGGCGCGCGAGTTCGACCTCCTCTGGTACCTCGCCCGGAACCGCGGGCTCGTCATGTCGCGAGCGCAGATACTCGAGACCGTGTGGGGCTATGACTACTTCGGCGAGAGCCGCACCGTCGATGTCCACATACGCCAGCTTCGTAAGAAGCTGCCCGGCGTCCCGATCGAGACGGTATGGGGCGTCGGCTATCGATTCGAGGGCTGAGCCGCGATGACGCGCCGGTTCTTCTGGGGGATCACGGTGGTGGCGGGGGTCACGCTCCTGATCGGAGGTATCGCCGCCGCCATGTTCGTCGGACGCTCCGTGGAAGCGGACCGGCGTGACGAGTTCCTTCGTCAGGCCGAAGCAACGGGCCTCCTCCTCGAAACCAGCCTGCGCGCCGAGCTCCGGAATGCTCAGAGCCGGACCGACCTGACGGCGCGAGCCGTGCTCGAGGTCCGCACCGTCCTGAATGTTGCGCGCCGCGTCGGGGGGCACGACTACGTCGAGGCCGTCCTCGTCACGGGACAGCGGGTGATCCCCCTGCAGGATGAAACGCCCCTGCTCGACGCGCTGCCCTCGAGCGCACTCGATGTCGGCGGAAGCCGGTCCTACGACGACGTGTCCGTCGGCGGCGACGCGGTCCTGGGTCTCACCCGCCGGATCGAATTCTCGATTCCGGGTCGGGATCTGCCGGTGGCCCTGGTGGTTGCGATCGGTTCGACGGCCGATCTCGTACCGTGGGACGACGTGGCCGGCCGGATGCTGTTCGCGGCGCTCATCGCCATCGGGCTTGCGGCCGTGATCGCCGCCTCGATGGCTCGCTGGATGAAGCGTCGCCTCGACGGACTCGGTGACGCTGCGGCTGCCATCGCTGCAGGCGACCTCACCGCTCGAGCTCCCGACGACGGTGACGACGAGCTGGCGGCGGTGGCGGCCGCCTTCAACGCGATGGCGGTGGAGCTGGAAGAGGCTCGCGGACGGGAGCGCGATTTTCTCATGAGCGTGTCGCACGACCTCCGCACCCCGCTGACCACGATTCGGGGGTACGCGGAAGGCCTCGCCGAGGGCGCTATCCCGCCCGACGACTTGCCGCGGATCGCGGGTGTTCTCCGATCCCAAGCGGACAGGTTGACCCGCCTCGTCGAAGACCTCATGCTGCTCAGCCGGCTTCAGGCCCGCCAGTTCACACTC
>JBFIQU010000060.1:0-10497 GCA_041609395.1 Acidimicrobiia bacterium
AATCACCGACTGGAAGCAGGAACTCGCACCCTTCTACGACCTCGGATCGCGGATGCTGGGAGTCGACGACGTGCCGTACGAGACGCCTGCCGACAACGTGGTCAAGGCCGTTGCTGCCGCGTTCGACGCGGCCGAGAGCTACCGGCCGACGCCGGTTGGGGTGTGGTTCGGCAAACCGGGCGTCGAGGTCGCCGACCCGTACTACGGCGGAGAGGGTCCGAGCCGCACCGGATGCCTGGGCTGCGGCGGGTGCATGGTCGGGTGCCGCCACAACGCCAAGAACAGCCTCGACAAGAACTACCTCTACCTCGCCGAAAAGAACGGTGCGACCGTGATGCCGGAGAGCGAGGTCGTCGACGTAGTACCGCGGTCCGAAGGCGGATACCGAATCGTCGTCGAACGTCCCGGCGCCTGGATTCGCAAGCGGCGCAGGATCATCACGGCCGACCAGATCGTGTTCTCGGCAGGAGCCCTGGGGACAAACCGGCTCTTGCTGCGCCTGCGGGAACAAGGGCGCCTTCCGGCGCTGTCCGCTCGGCTCGGCCACCGGGTGCGAACCAACTCCGAAGCGATCGTCGGGGCCACGGCGCGCACGCCCGACGTCGACTATTCCTACGGCGTGGCGATCACCTCGTCGATTCACCCCGAGCCGCACACTCACATCCAGCCGGTGCGATACCCCGCCAAGAGCAACCTCATGGGGCTGCTCGCCACCCTGCTCACCGACGGCGGAGGGCGCATCCCGAGACAGCTCCGCTACCTGGGACGGGTCGTCCGCCACCCGCTGCTGTTTCTGCGGTCACTGTCCGTACGGCGCTGGTCGGAGCGCACGGTGATCCTGCTCGTCATGCAGAGCCTCGACAACAGCATCACGCTGCATCTCAAGGGACGCCGCAAGCGCCTCACGTCCCAACAGGACGCTGAGCAACCCAACCCGACCTACATCCCGATCGCCAACGAAGCCGCCCGCCACGCCGCCAAGGCGATGGATGGGTTCCCGGGGAGCTCGTTGAACGAGGTACTGCTCGACGTTCCCACCACCGCGCACATCCTCGGCGGAGCCGCCATCGGTGAAACCGCCGCCACCGGCGTCATCGACCCCTATCACCGGCTCTTCGGCTATTCCGATCTGCACGTAGCCGACGGGAGCGCCGTCAGCGCCAACCCCGGCGCCAACCCGTCGCTCACGATCACGGCGATGACCGAACGCGCCATGGCGATGTGGCCCAACAAGGGCGAGGAGGACCCCAGGCCGGAGATGGGCGACACGTACCGCAAGGTTGATCCCGTGATGCCCCGCAACCCGGCGGTACCGCACGGCGCACCGGCGGCGCTGCGGTACGAGCGCCGCTAGCGCGCCGCTTCCGTCATCTCTCGCAGCTCGCGCCGCAAGTCGTTGATCTCGTCGCGCAACCGTGCCGCGTACTCGAAGCGGAGTTCCTTCGCCGCCTCGCGCATCTCATCGTCGAGACTCTGGATCAGCCGGCCCAGATCGTCGGCCGGCAAGTCGAGTGCCTTCCGTTCGGTGACTTCGCGCCGCCTGCGGTCGGCAGCCGGGGCACCGCTGCTCTGCACCAGCTCCAGGATGTCCGAGACCTTCTTGCGGATGGTCTGCGGGTCGATCCCGTGCTCCTCGTTGTAGAGGAGCTGCAACCTCCGGCGCCGGTTGGTCTCGTTGATCGCCCGCTGCATGGAGTCGGTCACGTGGTCGGCGTACATGACGACCTGGCCGTCGACGTTGCGGGCGGCGCGCCCGATCGTCTGGATGAGACTCGTCTCTGAACGCAGGAAACCCTCTTTGTCGGCATCGAGGATCGCAACCAGGGATACCTCGGGCAGATCGAGGCCCTCCCGGAGGAGATTGATGCCGACGAGTACGTCGAATTCGCCCAGCCGCAGATCGCGCAGGATCTGGACCCTCTCCAGGGTGTCGATCTCGGAGTGCAGATAGCGGCACCGGATCCCCATCTCGAGCAGGTAATCCGTCAGATCCTCGGCCATCTTCTTGGTGAGCGTGGTCACGAGCACGCGCTGGTTGCGCTCGGCGGTGCTGCGAATCTCCTCGATGAGGTCGTCGATCTGGCCCTTGGTGGGCCGGATGATGACCTCGGGGTCCACCAGACCGGTAGGTCGAACGATTTGTTCGACCACCTGGTCCGAATGTTCCATTTCGAATGGTCCCGGCGTTGCCGACATGAACACGACCTGGCCCACCCGATCCAGCCACTCGTCGAAGCGCAGCGGCCGGTTGTCGATCGCCGACGGGAGCCGGAAGCCGTGATCCACGAGAACGTCCTTGCGGCTGCGATCGCCCTCGTATTGGCCGCGAATCTGCGGCACCGCCACGTGGCTCTCGTCCAGGATCATGATGAAGTCGTCCGGGAAGTAGTCGAGCAACGTGAACGGCGCCTCCCCCGGCTCCCTCCCGTCGATGTGCCGGCTGTAGTTCTCGATCCCCGAGCAGAACCCGATCTCACGGATCATCTCGAGGTCGTAGGACGTGCGCATGCGCAGTCGTTGCGCCTCCAGGAGCTTGCCCCGGTCTTCGAGCTCGGCGAGTCGATCGACGAGCTCCCGTTCAATCCCCTCGACGGCGCGCTTCATCCGCTCCTCGGAGGCGACGTAGTGCGTCGCCGGATACACCCACGCCTCACCCATCTCATCGATGACTTCACCGGTCACGGGATTCATGCGCAGGATGCGATCGACCTCGTCACCGAAGTACTCGACGCGCACGACCGTCTCGTCGTACGCAGGGAATATCTCGAGCGTGTCGCCCCGCAGCCGGAACTTCCCGCGGGTCAGGCTGACCTCGTTGCGTTCGTACTGGATGTCGACGAGGCGACGCACGGCGTCCTGAAGCGGGAACTCGACGCCGCGCACCAGGCGCAGCAACTGCCCGAAGTACTGCTCGGGTGAACCGAGCCCGTAGATGGCCGACACCGACGCGACGATGATCACGTCGCGCCTCGTCAACAGGGCGGCGGTGGCGGCATGGCGCAGCCGGTCGATCTCGTCGTTGACCGTGGCGTCCTTCTCGATGTAGGTATCCGTCTGCGGGAGGTACGCCTCCGGCTGGTAGTAGTCGTAGTACGAGACGAAGTACTCCACGCGATTGTCGGGGAAGAACTGGCGGAACTCGTTGGCGAGCTGGGCGGCAAGTGCCTTGTTGGGAACAAGAATGAGTGCGGGACGCTGCACTCGTTCGATCGTCCAGGCCACCGTCGCCGATTTGCCCGATCCGGTGATACCCAAAAGGGTCTGAAACCGAAGGCCCTCCTCGATGCCCTGCGACAGCGCGTCGATCGCGCTCGGCTGATCCCCCGCAGGAGCGAAATCGGAAACAACGCGGAACGGCAGATCTCCCATCGCCCGCACGGTACCAAGCGGGGCGGACAAGAAACGCGCCATGGCGGCCGCCGTGGGCGGCCGGAGCTACGAGCTACGCGCCGTCGCCCAGCTCCTGCCAGAGCCGGGCGACCGCATCGGCCAGCTCGCGCTCCGAGCCGGTGTTGGTGATCACGTGATCCGCCCTGGCCAGCCACTCCTCTCGCGCGGGCTGCGCCGCCATGCGAGCGCGGACGTCGGACTCCGCCATCCCGCGTCCGACGAGACGCTCGACCCGAACCCCCTGCGGCGCATCGACGAACACGACCGTCCACTCCCCATCGAGATCGAGCTTCAACAGAGGAACCTCGACGACGACCACCGGCGCGGCGGCTTCCGCGACCATCCGCCCGATCGTCCGGGCAATGGCGGGGTGCGTGATTCTTTCCAGTTCGACGAGAGCCTCCGGATCGGCGAACACGATGCGGCCCAGGGCATGCCGGTCGACCGTGCCGCCGCGGACGCACTCCGGCCATCGCAGCGCCACCGCGCGATGCGCAACGCCGCCGGGTTCGAGGACCGAATGCCCTACGCGATCGGCATCGATCACGAACGCGCCGCGCTCTCGCAGCATCCCGGCAACCGTCGACTTGCCGCTGCCGATGCCGCCGCCGAGCAGGATTCTCCGCTTCAGCGATTTTCCCATTCCGCCGACTGTACTCTTGAGTAACGATGACACCTCCCTCCCGGGATTTCGAGGGCAGATTCGACGTGATCCTCACCGCAATGCTGTGGGGAACGTTGCTGCTCGGCTTCATCGTCTCCACCGTCCGCATCGGCCTGGAGCCCCGCGTCGTCAGTGCCGGCTTCGCCGCAGGTGCCTTCGTCGTCACCATGCAGGCCGTACCCATTCGCTTCCGGGAACGCTCGATCATCGGCGAACCCCTCGCCGTCACCGGCATCACGATCGCTCTGATCGCCATCGCCCTCACCGGCGGGGCGGACTCCCCGTACATCCTGTTCTCCGTCACGCCGACTCTGTATGCGGCGGGACGGTTCGGAGCCCGCATCGGGTTCGAGGTTGCAATGCTGGCGATCTTCGGCCTCGTCGTCGTCGGGGCGACCCTCGAGCAGGAACTGCTGTCGGGGTCCCTCCTGATCGCCGCCGGACTCCACCTCGTCATCGCAGCCAGTTTCTCGCAGGCGCGCCGGCTGCTGCTTACGCAGCGGGCCGAGACGGTGGCGCTCCGCGAGGCCAGCGAGGCCACCCTCATCCGGATCGAGCGTCTCGAGTCCGCCCACTCGCTCCTCCTCCGCCTCAACAGCCTCACCGAGACCGTCGAGATGAACCCAGTATCTGTCGGTCGGGAAGCCCTCGAACAGCTGTCCAACCTGGACTACACGTCGGCGACGATCTCGATGAGCGGCGATCACGGACCCGTCGTCGTGGCGTCGGACGGCACGCAGCAGCCCGGCGACGAGCGCTCGACCTTCCCGCTCACGAACGCGGACCGCGAGGTCGGCCACGTGGTGCTGACTCGCCGCCTGCCGTGGACGGCCGACGAACGCGCCTTCGTCACCTCGTCGCTGCGCCCGGTAGCGCTTGCCTTCGACAACATCCTGCTGCTGCGCGACTTCGCCCGGCGGGCAGTGCAGGAGGAACGAACTCGTCTCGCTCGCGAGCTTCACGACGAGATCGGCCCCTCGCTCGCGTCACTGGGGCTTGCGCTCGACCTGGCGCTCATCCAGTACCCCACCGAGCCGGAACTCGCCGGCCACCTCGAGGGACTGCGCGGCTCCGTCGAGAAGCTGGTCGAAGAAGTCCGCAACACCGTGGCCGACCTGCGCCGGCCGGAGCGGCTCAGCGTCATCCAGCAGGCCAGGGCTCTCGCTGCCGAAGCCGACGGTTCCGGCCCCGTCGTCGCCATCAACATCGATGAGCGGCGTCCGCCCCGGCCGGCCATTGCCCCGGAGCTCACCGCGATACTCAACGAGGCCGTGCGCAACGCGCTCGAACACGCCAACGCCAAAGAGATCCGGATCGAAGGCTACGTCGACCATGGCAACGGCCGGATCACCGTCCGTGACGACGGCGACGGATTCCAACCGGCCGCCGTAGAAGGAAAGCACTTCGGATTGATCGGCATGCGGGAACGAGCGGCCCGAATCGATGCGTCGGTGCGGATCGAGAGCTTCCCCGATGCGGGTACGCTCGTCACGATCGACTGGGGAGCAGCGTGATCCGCGTCGTGATCGCCGACGACCACAACCTACTTCTCGACGGGTTGGCCCAGGCGCTCGACCGCGTGCCCGATATCTCCGTCGTGGGGACTGCAGCCGACGGGCGGGAACTCCTGGCCGCGCTGGAGACGGCCGCGGCCGACGTCGTGCTGGTGGACTACGAGATGCCGCACCTCGACGGGCTGAAGGCGCTCCGACGCGTCGCGTCGCCGCCCCCCACGATCGTCGTGACGATGCATTCCGGCGACGAGCTGCGACGGGAGGCGGAACGGGCCGGGGCCATCGGGTTTCTGAGCAAGTCGACGCCGCTCCCCGACCTGGCGGCGGCGGTGCGAGCCGCGCATGCCGGGGAACGGTTGTTCGTCGACATCGACGCCACACTCGACCGCCACCGCGAGGCTCAGCTCGACGCCGGTGCCGCCGCCCTCACGCAGCGCGAACGCGAGCTTTTGGCGCTCCTCGCCGGAGGCGTCTCCTCGACGGAGGACATCGCCGATGCCATGTTCATCTCCCAGAAGACGGTCAAGAACCACCTGGCGAACATCTACGAGAAGCTCGCCGTGACGGACCGCGCGCAGGCGGCCGTGGAAGCCATCCGCCTCGGCATTTCGGCCCGCCATCGTTGACGTTTCGCGAGAGCGCGAAAATAGGTCGCTCGCCCTATGTCGCCACAGAGAGTGCTCCCGTACTCTTCTCGCAGGGAAGCCGTCCCCATGCTCACTCGCATCAAGGAGGCCAGCATGCTGAAGGCGTGGATTGCCTTTCAGAACATGATCAACGAAGACGACGGTGCGACGCTCGTGGAATATGCGTTGCTGCTCGTCCTGATTGCCGTAGTTGCGATGGGCATCATCGCCACCCTCGGCGGGAATGTGTCCGAGACCTTCAACGAGGTCAACACCGAGCTCGAAGGTGTCGTCGGTAGCACGACCACTGCTGCACCGTAAGGCCAGGTACGACAGACAGAATGTAGGGAGGGCGCCTTCGGGCGCCCTTTCTGTATGGCACAACTCCCACCCCAACTCCAACCACGACGACGCGAGTCGGGGTCAGGGTCGCAGCAGGGCCCAGCCTGGTTCTTGGGCGACCCGCGTCCAGCCTGCCGCTTCGAGGGTTCCGAGCAGCGCCTCATCGCTCCGTACCAGCGCCTGCACGATGCCGTGCTGCTCGAACAGCTCCATCCATCCGATCCCGTTGCGGGCGTCGAGGTGGGCCTGAAGACGGTCGGCGCCGTACAGCTCGGCCCGGTCGTCGATGAACACCGCGAACTCACGGCCGAACCGATAGATGAGGTAGCCACCGGCCCGATCGTCGTGGAAGGTGGCAACCGGGACCAGGTCGGCGGCGATGACCTCGGGGAACCGCTCCTCGTCGATGCTCGATCCGCCCCACAGCATCGTCGCTGCAACCACCACCACCGCCGCGGCGATCGTTCCGCCCAGCACCGGTGACGGAGCCCGAAAGACCGGCCACTCGACCCCCTGCAGCGCACGCGCCGCCGGGGGTAGGAGCAACAGGGCCGCCGGAAAGGCGTTGCGTTCCGCAGCCGCCGCGAACAGCACGAGCCCGGCTGCCGCGACGACGGCCGGCCATCCCAGCCGGCCTCGCCGCCATCCGACGACGACCACCCCGGCCAGCACAACGATGCCCCAGGCCTCCGGTCGCCACAGCGGCAGGACTCGCCATTCGTCGATCAGTGACAGCGCCTCCCGGGATCTCACGAAACCCACGACGGTCGTCCAGGCTCCGACTCCGTGCGCCGTCACGAACGTGATCGCGGCAGCGGCGACCAGAGGCACCCACGACAAGCGCGGTCGGCGGGCCAGCCACACGACCGCGGCGACCGCGAGTCCGAACGGGAACGAGCCGTGCAGGGCCGCCCAGGGCCAGAGGAGCAACGGCAGCGTCCACCACAGGCGCTCTGGTCGGTCGACCACGGCAACCAGCATGCCCAGCATGAGATATCCGAACACGGCCGGCCGGGGAACCGTTGCCGCCACGGCCGTCCAGGCGACCGCGAGAACCAGAAGCGTCACCGTGAATCCTGCGGTGTGTCGCCGGGCTACGAGCCAGCCGAACCCGACGGCAAGAACCATGACGGTTGCAGTGAGGATCCCGGCCCAGGCAACGCCGCCGGACCACCGTTCCAGCTGGGCATAGCCGAGCTCAGCCAGCCACGACTGGGTTCGCCAGCGCTCGCCGGACATCGTGAGCGAAAAGGGATCGACGGTCAGCACCTTCCCCAGCTCGGCCTGCACGGCACCCGCCCGGACGTGCCACAAGAACGACGAGTCGACGATCGGCCCGCCTGCCCGGGCGACCACGAGCAGCAGGGGTACGAGCGGGAGCAGGGCAGCGGGAGTCGGCCGCGGGAGCCGGAAGCGGGTACCCGCCTCAGTATCCATCAGCCGTCAGTTGTTGAACAGCGACCGGGAGACCTCGATGGCGGCGGGACCCAGCAGCACGACGAACAGCGCAGGGAAGATCGTCAAGATCAGCGGGAAGACCATCTTGACGGGCGCAGCGAAGGCGCGCTCCTGGGCTGCCTGGCGGCGTTTGGTCCGCATCTCGTCGGCCTGTACCCGCAGCACCCGTGCGACGGAAACGCCGAAGCTGTCGGCCTGGTTCATCGAGAGCAGAAAGGAGTCGAGCTCGTCGACGTCGGTGCGCTCACTGAGGTGCTGCATCGCCTCGCGCCGGCTCACCCCGACTCGAGTCTCGGCCAGCATCCGGTTGAACTCGTCGCTCATGACGCCCGGAACCGTCTGCACGACCCGGCTGAGCGCCGCATCGAATCCGAGACCTGCCTCGACCGAGATGACGAGCAGATCGAGGATGTCCGGCAACTGGCGCCGCATCGCCTTGCGGCGCTCCTCGATCCGGTTGTTCAGGATTCCGTCGGCCGCAAACAGCCCGAGGAAGAGAAACAGCACGAACGTGAGGATCCGCTGCGGTCCGGGAAGGAGCGGCTGGAAGAAGAACCACACCACCATCGACACGACGAGCGCAATGACCTTGAGTGCGGCCCACGAATTGGCATCGAAGCGACCGGCCATTCCGGCGAGGACAAGGCGGTGCCTGGTGCGAGCGGCCCAGCCCGACGGTGTATACCGGATGGCGAACCGGCCGAGTCCCTGGAAAACGGGGGCCAGGGCCCGCTCGGCGAACGGAGCCTCCATGACTTCCCGCCGGGTGCGTCGCAGCGACACCAGCCGCGCCGTCGACTGCTGGCTGCGGATGATCCCGATACCGACGTAGTACGCCGCGGCACCGACGGTCACGGCAACCGCAAACACCGCAAAGGCGAGCCGGCTCATATCTCGATGTCCACGATCTTGCGGAGCCAGGCGACCCCGGCGAGCATCATCACCCCGGCTCCAACCAGCATGGCTTTGCCCAGCGTCGTCTCGAACAAGGGGTTCAGGTAGTCGCGGTTGGCCGTGAACAAGAAGCCGAGCATCAGAAACGGCAGCGACGAGAGCACGATCGCCGAGATCCGACCTTCCGCCGTCATAGCTTTGACGTCTCGGCGCAGGCGATTGCGCTCCAGCAGGGTCCTGGCCGCGGTTGTGAGCACTTCAGCGAGATTCCCGCCGACCTCGCGCTGGATGTCTATCGCCATCACCGCCCACTCGAAGTCGATCGAGTCCATACGCTCGGCGACCCCGCGCAGAGACTCACCGATGTCCTGACCGAGCCTGATTTCGGTGATGGCTCGGGAAAACTCCCGACCCGTCGGATCGTTCGCCTCCTCAGACACCGCCTCGACCGACTGCAGCAACGAATACCCGGCCCGCATCGACGTGGCGAGCAGGTTGAGGGTATCGGGGAGCTGGTTCTCGAACCGGCGCCGCTCGCGCGACGCAACGGACTGCACGGTGTACATGAACAAGAGGATGGCGACCACCATCGCAGCCCCACCGACGATCAAGCTCTGTGTGAGAAGACCGGCAAAGGCGCCGACGATGATCGACACGACCAGCGCCGCCCCCATGGCTTCGCCGGCCTGGAGTGGCAGGTTGGCCTGCTCGAGCGTGGTGTTGATCGAGTTGAGGAGGTTGCGGCGACGCGCCGCTTCCTCGGCCTCCGCGGCGATCCTTCCCAGGAAAGGAATCTTGGATCGCCACGCCTCCGGCTTGACATCGGCGGCATAGCTACCGAGGCGCAGCCGCAGCCTTCGCTCGACGGATCGGGACGGTCCGAGGAAGAGCACTCCCAGCAACGCAATGGCCAGGAAGGCAGCGATCGGCCCGGCGATGCGGAAGAAGCGCAGATCGGCCCCGACTCCCGCCTCCTGCGCCATCGCAGCCGGCGCAACGAGTGTCACGAGAAGGACGACAACCGCGACGGCGGCCATGCGACGCATCACTTGCCTTTGCGGCTGAACGCTTCAGGCTCGAACCAGTCGGCCTCGACCGGCGACCCGACGTCGGCGAGGTGTTCGGAGAAACTCGGACGGATACCCGTCGCCTTCAGACGGCCCCGGAAGCGCCCGGCCTCGTCGACGCCCATGCCGTAGTCGTACAAGTACAGATCCTGCAGGGTGATCACATCGCCTTCCATGCCCAGCACCTCGGTGAGGTGGGTGACCCGGCGCGAACCGTCACGGAACCGGTTGACATGCACGATCAGGTCGACGGCCGACGAGATCTGCTCGCGGATGGCCCGGACCGGCAGCTCCATTCCCGACATGAGAACCATCGTCTCGATTCGGGCCAGGGTGTCTCGGGGCGAGTTGGAGTGGATGGTCGTGAGCGACCCGTCATGACCCGTGTTCATGGCCTGCAACATGTCCAGGGCCTCGCCGCCACGAGCCTCACCGACCACGATGCGATCGGGACGCATACGCAAGGCGTTGCGCACGAGGTCCCGGATGGTGACTTCGCCGGCTCCCTCGAGGTTGGCGGGGCGGGCCTCGAGGCTCAGCAC
>JBFIQU010000061.1:0-10442 GCA_041609395.1 Acidimicrobiia bacterium
CGCCACGGCCACATCGCTCCCCGGGCTGCGGAGGGTGTCGCCGGAAACCGTGTTTTCGAGTTTGGCCACGGCTGCGATGTCCCCGGCGACCACTTCTTCGACATCGTCGTGGTCCTTGCCCCGGATCTTGAAGAGGTTGTGCATCCTGCCCGACGTGCCGGTGCGGGGGTTCTCCAGCTGGGCATCGACCTTGATCGTGCCGCTGTACACCCGGAAGAGCGAGATCCGGCCCACGTAGGGGTCGGACATGGTCTTGAACACGTATGCGACCGTCGGCCCGTCCGCGCTCAGGTCGATGCCGGTGTCGCCCACCACCGGTGGCGCTGCCCGGTCGAGCGGAGATGGTGCGTCCCGCACCAGGAGTTCGGCCAGGCGATCGATTCCGATGAGTTTGGTCGCCGACCCGCACAGCACGGGGAAGATCTCGCCGGCAACGATGCCCGCACGCAGCCCGGCTACGACCTCGGCATCGGAGGGAAGCTCACCCTCGAAGTACCGCTCCATCAGTGCTTCGTCCCGCTCCACAACCGCCTCGATGAGCGAGGTCGAGACGTCCTCCGCCTCGGCACGCACGTCGTCGGGTATGTCGGTTTCCGTACCCTTGGGGTCCCCGTCGTACACAAACGCGTGATGGGAGACGATGCCGGCAACCCCACGCAGGTTGTCTTCAGATCCAATCGGCAACTCGACGGGGGCGATCCCGATCCCGAACCGATCTTTGAGCTCCGCGAGGACCTTTCGGTAGTCCGACCGTTCGCGGTCGAGCTTGTTGATGAAGATCGCCCGTGCCAGTCCCTCTTCGGCGGCCATGCTCCAGATCATCTCCGTCTGGACTTCGATACCGTCGACGCCCGAAACGACGAAGAGGGCGAGGTCTGCTGCGCGCAGGGCGGCACGGACGTCACCAACGAAATCGGCATAGCCCGGCGTGTCGATCAGGTTGATCTTGTGGCCCTTCCATTCGAATGGGGCCAGCGCCAGCGTTGTGGAGGAGCCTCGTTCGATTTCCTCAGGCTCGAAATCCGTGACCGTGTTGCCGTCCTCGACCCGGCCAACCCGGCTGGTGCTGCCGGAAACGAACATGAGTGCCTCGGCGAGCGAGGTCTTGCCGGCGCCGCCGTGACCGACGAGGACGACGTTGCGGATATTGCCTGGGATCACCCACACCTCCTTGGTCGAAAGCCGATTCTAGTTCCCGGCTCCGGCCTCCCTTCCGGCCGGAACCGTGTGGTAGCTTGCCCGACCGGAAGGAGGATGTTGCTCGACGCGAAGGCCCGGGGCGGTGTCGGCCGCGCCGTCGCTCCACTCATTCGCCTCCTGATCCGGCTGCACGTGACGCCGACGATGATCACCCTGGCCGGCCTGGTCGTGACCATCACCGGCGGTGTGTTCTTCGGGCTCGGGTGGTTCATCGCCGGTGCCCTCGTCGGCGGCTTCGGCTCGGCGCTCGACATCATCGACGGGCCGCTGGCACGATCCACCGGCACTGCCTCCGCGCGCGGGGCGCTGGTCGATACCGTCGCAGATCGCGTCGGGGAATCGGCCCTCCTCGTGGGCGTCGCCGCATATCTCGCCGCCGAAAGCAACGTGCTGGGCGTGACGCTGGCAGGCAGCGCGCTCGGCGTATCGATGCTGGTTCCGTTCATCCGCTCGAAAGCAGAAGTCCATGGTCTCGACGTCGGCGGCGGCGGGATCATGGGCCGGGCCGAACGGATGCTGCTCCTCTTCGTCGGCGTCGGACTCGCGGGATTCGATCTTCCCACCATCATGCCGACGCTGTGGATCCTCGCCGTGCTGACCGGCGTCACCGCGGTGATACGGGCGTTTCGGACGTGGCGGGCCCTCGCCGGGTGAGCGGTCTCGCCACGTACCTCGTCTATCGAGTATTCGCTGCCGGGTTTGGACGCCTGCCCGAGCCGTTGATGCGCCGTATCGGGTACGGTCTCGGCGTCGCCGCGTTTCATCTCGCCCGCGGCCGCCGCAGCATGGCGGAACGCCACATGCGTCGCGTGCTCGGCCCTGAGGTCGATGCGCGGGCTGCAGCCCGGGCGATGTTCCGCTGGTACGGCCGGTATTGGGCAGAAGTGTTCTGGGTCACGCCGGCGCGACGGGAGCAGTTCGCCGCCAATGCCATGGTGGTGGGCGATGGGTTGGACCGCGTGTTCGAGGCTCGGGACGAGGGGAACGGCGTGATCCTCGCACTGCCCCATGTCGGCAACTGGGAGGCAGCAGGCGCGTTTGCTGCCGAACATGGGCTGGGTGTCCTCGCCGTCGCCGAAGCTCTGCGCAACGAACGAATCGTCGAGTGGTTCATTTCGATTCGCAATGCCCTCGGCATCGACGTCGTGATCGCGCGCAAGGGCGGCAACACCACGAGAGCCCTGCTCGAGCGGCTTCACGCCGGTGGGATCGTTGCTCTGCTGTGTGATCGCGACGTGACCGGGCGCGGCATACCGGTCGACTTCTTCGGCGAGGTCACGACGCTACCGGCGGGCCCGGCGGCTCTCGCGGAACGCACCGGCGCCGCGCTGATGCCGGTCGGTGCGTTCTTCGCTCCGGGAAAGGGTCACGCGTTCCGTATCGGGCCCCGGGTGGAGGTCGCCGCAGGGGAAAGCCGCGAAGAGCGGGTGACGCGGACGGCACAGCGCCTTGCGCTCGCGCTGGAGGACTTGATTCGACACGAACCTCCGCAGTGGCACATCCTGCAGCCCAACTGGCCGTCGGACCGGGAGGCCGGGTGAGGATCGCATTGGTGTGTCCCTATTCGATGGGGCACTGGGGAGGCGTGCAGCACCAGGCGGCGAATCTGGCCCGTTGGTTGACGGAGGCCGGGCACGAAGCCTGGTTGGTGGCTCCCGATGCCGCGCCTCCGGACCGCAACGTAGGGAGCAGCCGGGTCATACGGTTCAACCGCTCGCGTGCTCCGCTGGCATTGCATCCCGCCGCCAGATCGGCCACGGTGGCTGCGGTCGCCGACGCCGACGTCGTCCACGTCCACGAGCCCTTCATGCCGCTCGTATCGCTGGCCGCGCTCCTCGGCGACACCCCGCCGAAGGTCGGCACGTTCCACGCCGACGCCGGAGCCGCGGTTCGCGCGCTGTACCGGGCCGGGAGCCCCGTACTGCGACGGTGGAGCCGGCGTCTCGCCGTCGCCACTGCGGTGAGTCCGGTGGCGCAGCGGAGTGTCGCATCGATCGTCGAGACGGAAATCGTGCCCAACGCCGTCGATGTTGCCGGCTACGACCGCGACGTGTCGCGGCGGGCGGACCGTGTCGTCTTTGTCGGCCGTGACGATCCCCGCAAGGGCCTCGACATCTTGCTGACCGCCTGGGTGCGTGCCGGACTCGATGCCGAACTGCTTGTGATCGGCGCAGCTCGCGACGACGCACCGGCCGGGGTGACGTTTCTCGGGCGTGTTGACGAAGACGAGAAACGGGACCTGCTGGCATCGGCCTCGATCCTCTGCGCCCCGAACACCGGGGAAGAGAGCTTCGGTCTGGTCGTGGCCGAAGGGATGGCCGCCGGATGCGCCGTCGTCGCCAGCGGGATTCCGGCGTTCGCAGCCGTGCTCGGCGGTGATGGGCGGCTGGTTCCGCCGGGCGATGCCGACGCGCTGGCAAAGACACTGTCGAATCTGCTCGCCGAGCCGGAGCAGGCGGCGGCGCTGGGGGCGGCCGCCCGGCGGGCCGTCATGCGGTTCGACCGTTCGGCCGTGGTCGAGGCGTACCTGGAGGCGTATGCCCGTGCTGTCGGGGCACCTACCGGCTGACGAATGCATGGTGCAGGGGTGTGGCCGGTACAATCGCGGTGAACACTTCGGAGGATTTCGTGACCGAAAAAGGTACTGATCGAGTGAAGCGCGGTCTCGCCGAGATGCTCAAAGGCGGCGTGATCATGGACGTCACCACCGCCGAGCAGGCGCGCATCGCGGAGGAGGCGGGTGCGGTGGCCGTCATGGCCCTGGAACGCGTTCCGGCCGACATCCGGGCGCACGGTGGAGTCGCTCGCATGGCCGATCCCGCCCGGGTTCGGGAGATCATGGATGCAGTGTCGATTCCTGTGATGGCGAAGGCCCGCATCGGTCACTTCGTCGAAGCCCAGATCTTGCAGGCGCTCGGCGTCGACTTCATCGATGAGAGCGAGGTCCTCACTCCGGTGGACTACGAGCACCACATCGACAAGTGGGCGTTCACGGTTCCGTTCGTTTGCGGGGCACGCAATCTGGGTGAAGCGTTGCGGCGGATCGGCGAAGGTGCCGCAATGATCCGGACCAAGGGTGAGCCCGGTACCGGAGACGTCGCCGAGGCCGTCCGCCACATGCGGATCATGAACCGCCAGATCCGAAGCCTGACCACGCTCGGCGACGACGAACTGATGGCGGCAGCCAAAGAGCTGCAAGCGCCGTACGACCTCGTCGTCGAGGTAGCTCGGACCGGGCGGCTTCCGGTGGTCAACTTCGCCGCCGGCGGAATTGCTACACCGGCGGATGCCGCGTTGATGATGCAGTTGGGCTGCGATGGCATTTTCGTAGGCTCCGGCATCTTCAAGTCGGGTGATCCGAAGGAACGGGCGGCTGCGGTGGTAGAGGCGACGACCTACTTCCAAGATCCTCAGATCGTGGCCAAGGTGTCGACGAATCTCGGTGAGCCGATGGTCGGGATCAACATCGACTCGCTCGAGGCAGCCGACCGGATGCAGGAGCGGGGCCTCTGACGCACCGGGTCGGGGTTCTCGCACTCCAGGGCGACTTCCGGGAGCACGCGGCCAGTTTGCGCACCGTCGGTGCGGAGCCGGTCTTCGTCCGGACGGCAGATGACCTGGCCGGCATCGAGGCGCTCGTCCTGCCCGGAGGCGAGAGCACGACCATTGGCAGACTGGCCCGGCGCTACGGCCTCATCGAACCGCTCCGTGCCGCCATCGAGGGAGGAATGCCGACGCTCGGCACCTGTGCCGGAATGATCTTTCTGGCATCGGGCACGACGGGAGAGGAACAGCCACTGCTCGAGGTTCTCGACATCGTCGTAGAACGCAACGCCTTCGGCCGTCAGGTCGAATCGTTCGAGGAATGGGTCGAGGTCGACGGGCTCGACGAGCCGGTCGAGGCCGTTTACATCCGGGCACCGTGGATCGAAAAGGTGGGCGGATCAGTGGACGTGTTGGCACGTTCCCACGACCACCCGGTGATGGTTCGCCAGGGCTCGATCCTGGCCACGTCGTTTCATCCGGAGCTGACCGGCGACGTCCGGATCCATACAATGTTGCTGGACCTCATCGACGCTGCCGACGCAGGGGAAGGTGCCTGATGGCCGGGCATTCCAAGTGGGCCAATATCAAACATCGCAAGGGCCGGCAGGATGCCAAGCGCGGCAAACTCTTCGGCAGACTCGTCAAAGCGATCGAGATCGCGGCGAAGGAAGGCGGAGGTGATCCCGCCGCCAACCCCACGCTCAGCACGGCGATCGACAAAGCCAAGGCGGCGTCGGTCCCCAACGACAACATCGAGCGGGCCATCAAACGCGGTACCGGCGACATCGAGGGCGTCGACTACGAAGAGATCTGGTACGAAGGGTATGCCCCCGGCGGGGTCGCCCTCTACGTGCAGATCCTCACCGACAATCGCAACCGGGCGGCGTCGGACGTGCGTGCCGCGTTCAACCGCAACAACGGCAACCTGGGCGAACCCGGCTCGGTCGCCTACCTGTTCGAACCCAAGGGGTACTTCCTCGTGCGTGGCGACGAAGAAGACGTGATGATGGCTGCGCTCGAAGGAGGCGCCGAAGACGTCAAGCCCTCCGGCGACCAGTGGGAGATCGTCTCCTCCCCGTCCGACTTCAAGGCGGTCGAGGGCGCGCTCAAAACAGCCGAACTCGCCATCGACAGCGCAGAGGTCACGCAGATGCCGCTGTCAACGGTTCCGGTCGACGAGGGCACTGCGCCGAAGGTGCTGCGCTTGATCGATGCCCTCGACGATCTCGACGACGTACAAACGGTCTACGCGAACTTCGACATCAGCGACGATGTCATGGCGGAGCTCATCGCCAATAGCTCCTAGCTCACTCTCCTGGTTGCGATGAACGCCCCCGTCAGTACGACTGCCACGCCGGCGAGCGCAACGGGCTCCACGCTCTCGTTTCGGAACACCACTCCCAGCACGATGGCGATGACCGGGATGAGGTACGTGGTGGTCGACATTCGTGGTGCCCCCGCCCGGCCCGCGAGCGTCGCCGCCAGCGAACGGGCGACACCCGTTCCGATGACGCCCAGGATCACGACGGCACCGAGGGACGGGAGGCTGAAGGTGGAGTCGTCCAGTGTCACGGCACCAACCGGGGCGAGCAAGACGGTGGAGACGATCAGCGCCCACAGTGTGACCGCCGGGCCGCCGTAGCGTTGTTGCAGCGGCACGAGAAGGTTGCCGCTTACCGCATACCCCAGGATGGCCAGGAGCACGAACCCGACCGATGCCGGGGCCGCCTCGGCTCCGCGAAGCGACGGGAGGGTCATCAGGATGATTCCTCCAAACCCGATGGCGATACCGGTCGCCTGAGCCGGCCGTGGGAGTGAGCGCAGCATGATGCTGGCGATGACGAGGCTCAGAACAGGAGTGCCGCTGGTGATCATCCCGGCAACCGCCGAGTCGAGTTCGGTTTCGGCTACGGCGAACAGGATCGCAGGGGCTGCGTTCCCGGCGACCGCGACCACCGCGACGCGAGGCCAGTCGCGACGCTCGATCGAGCGACGCGCCGCCGGAAATGCGGCGAGGGCAGCCGCTCCGAGCAGCACCCGGCCGAACGCAACGACTCCCGGGGACAAGTCATCGACGCCGATCGCGATCCAGAGGAACGAGGAGCCCCAGATGAGGGCAATCGTGCCGGTGAGGGCCCATTCCACGGGCCCGTAGGCCGCGGGTTGGGACCCGACGTTGGTGTACGCTCGCGGCTGCATCCGCTCATCCTGGCAGCGGCCCGGCGCGGCCGATTCAGCGAGCCGGGGCCGGAACCTCGGGGGCGACGTAGCGGCCAATTTCGATGCGGCGCTTGCCGCCGGTCTTGGCGCGATACATGAGCGCATCGGCCTGGCGCAGCAGGTCGGCACTGTCGAGGGGAGCCAGATCGCATGTCAGGGCTCCGATGCTGGCTCCTACCCCGGCACCCCCCGGACCGACGACGGATGCCAGCTGCGTTCCTACCTTCTGCAGCGCCGCTACCGCCGCTTCATGACCCGTTTCGGGCATGATGACGGCGAACTCGTCCCCACCGATGCGGGCGACGACGTCGACGGCTCGCAGTGAGGCGCCCAGTTCGGAGGCGATGCCGCGGAGCACCATGTCCCCGGCCGGGTGGCCGTACCGGTCGTTCACACTCTTGAAGTCGTCGAGGTCGATGTACGCAAGGGTGAACGGCCGGCCGTACCGCCTGGCGAGTTCGACGGTGCGGTTCAGGGCGGCCGTGAAGCCGCGAGCATTGACGAGGCCGGTGACGGAGTCGGTTGCAGCGAGCTGGCGTTCGGCCACCAGAGCGCCGTGAACCCTGTCCAACAGCATGGCGACGATGGCGAAGAAGGCAAAGCGGACGCCGGCGTTCCAGTAGGGGATCACGGCGTGGTAGTAGGAATCGTTCCGGGCGAGATCGGCAGCGAGCCAGGTGGCGGCGGCCAAGCCGGAGACACCCAGACCGGCGCTACGACCCAGTCTCCACGCGCCGAGGCCCGTTGGGGCCAGGTAGAAGATAGAGAAGGACAGCTGCGTACCGGTCACCAGGTCGACGATGCCGACCAGGCCGATCCCGAGCACGACCGTCACCCAGATCATGCCGCGCGGCGCACGTTCCACGAACGCGACCAGAGTGGCAGAGCGGCCGGCGGAGGAGAACAGCGATCTCGACATGCAGCTTCGATATCGGATCGACAGTCGTTCACCTCAATGCATATGAGGCCGGGATCCGCGATTTCGTCGTCCCCTTCCGTTACCCTCCCAGAACATATGTTCGTCATCGGTATCGATCCCGGATTGTCGGCCACCGGTTACGGAATCGTCGAGGCTGCGGGGGGGCGCACCCGGGCGGTTGCCGCCGGCGTCCTCCGCACCCCGCCGTCGACGCCCCTGCCGCAGCGGCTGGCAGAACTCCATGCCGATCTAGGCGCCTTGCTCGCGGAGTTCGATCCCGATGAGGCGGCCCTGGAGACGGTGTTCACCAACAACAACCTGCGCACGTCGATCGCCGTCGGACGCGCGTCCGGGGTTGCGCTCCTGGCGCTGGCGCAGGCGGGCCTCGAGGTTTTCGAATACGCTCCCACCGCCGTGAAACATGCCGTCACCGGTTCAGGGACCGCCGACAAGGAACAGGTCCAGCGAGTCGTGAGCCGTCGGCTCGGTCTGGGGGCGGCGCCACCGGCCGATGCCGCCGATGCCCTCGCCATTGCCCTCTGCCATCTCCAAACCACCCCGCTCCGGCGTGCCGTGGAGCGTGCTCGATGATCGGACGGTTGCGCGGAGTCGTCGTCGCCAAGACCGTGGCGTCCGTGATCCTGGACGTAGCGGGGGTGGGGTACGAGGTGGCGGTGACACCGCGGGCATTGGTCGAACTCCCGGGTGTGGGAGAGGAAGCCGTCGTGCATACCCATACCCACGTGCGGGAGGACCAGCTCGCCCTCTTCGGGTTTCCCACCGACTCCGAGCGCGACCTCTTCCGTCTGCTGCTGGGAGCATCCGGCATAGGACCGAAAGTCGCCATGGCAATCTGTGGCTCGCTGCAACCGGACGAGATCCGGCGCGCCGTGCTCGCCGACGACACGGCAGCACTCGAGACGGTCCCCGGTATCGGCAAGAGATCGGCACAGAAACTGATCCTCGAGCTGCGACCGCGTTTCGACGTCGATTCCGACGACCTGCCCGGGGCCGCCGCGGGGTCGAACCTGGCCGACGTGCGCACCGCGCTGGAAGGGCTCGGCTATCAGGCCACGGAGATACGTGAGGCACTCCGCGACCTCCCCGCTGAGGGTGGTGTCGAGGAGCTGCTGCGCACCGCCTTGCAGACGCTGGGGAGAAGCCAGTGAGAGAAGAAGGTCTGCTCGCCGGCACGCGGATTCCGGCAGACGACTTCGAGTCCATAGAAATCGAGTCGGGGCTCCGGCCGCGCCGCATCGACGAATTCGTCGGGCAAGACGCGTTGAAGGAGCGACTCAGCATTCTCATCGAGGCGGCGGCTGCCAGAGGTGAGGCTCTGGATCACGTCCTGTTCTCGGGCCCGCCCGGCCTGGGCAAGACCTCGCTCGCCGGGATACTCGCCAACGAGATGAACGCCGACTTGCGGGCGACGTCCGGGCCCGCGCTCGAGCGCCCAGGAGATCTGGCCGCCGTCCTAACCAACCTCGAGCCCGGCGACGTTCTGTTCGTGGACGAGATCCATCGCCTGCCTCGTGTCGTCGAGGAGGTGCTGTACCCGGCGATGGAGGACTTCCAGCTCGACATCGTGGTCGGCAAAGGCCCGGCCGCCCGATCCATTCGTCTCGACCTGCCCCGATTCACGCTGGTCGGAGCCACGACGAGAGTGGGCCGGGTCGCACCGCCGCTGCGCGACCGGTTCGGGTATGTCGCCCGGCTCGACTACTACGCATCCGGCGACCTCGAGGCGATCGTGCGGCGATCGGCCGGGATCCTGGACGTGGCGATTTCGCACGACGGGGCGACGGCCATCGCCGTCCGCAGCCGGGGCACGCCGCGTATCGCCAACAGGCTGCTGCGGCGAGTACGCGACTACAACGAGGTCCGCAGCGAGGGTGGCATCGACGCCGCCACGGCGCGACAGGCGCTCGAGGTCTTCGAGGTCGACGATGTCGGTCTCGACAAGGTCGATCGCGCCATACTGCGCGCGGTCGTCGAGAAGTTCGGAGGTGGGCCGGTCGGCCTGTCGACGCTCGCCATCGCCGTCGGCGAGGAGCCCGAGACGGTCGAGGACGCCTACGAGCCGTTCCTGCTGCAGCGCGGCATGCTGCAGCGGACGCCCCGCGGCAGAGTCGCGACTCGGCTCGCCTACGACCATCTCGGGTTGGTTCCGCCCGATCCCGGGGGCGGACAGCAGGCGCTCGGTTATTGAGCGGCGAAACGCCGCCCGGAAGGGGATTTAGCCTGAGCGCCGATGTACACCGCGGACTTCGACTACGAACTGCCCGCCGCCGCCATCGCGCAGCAGGCCGTTGAGCCTCGCGACGCGGCCCGTCTCCTCGACACACGCGACGGGTCGGACCACCACTTCCGAGACCTCCCCGCCCTCCTGGAACCGGGCGACCTCGTGGTCGTCAACTCGACGAAGGTGCGGGCGGCACGGCTGATCACGACCCGGCGCGATACCTCGGGACGGGTGGAGGTGCTTCTGCTGGAACGACTCGATCCCGCGCGCTGGTCGGCGATGCTGCGGCCGTCCCGCAGGATGCGTCCCGGCATC
>JBFIQU010000062.1:0-10375 GCA_041609395.1 Acidimicrobiia bacterium
GGTGCTCGGTGGTCCACACGAGGTCGAAACCTGCGTGTTCGGCGAGCGAGGTGAGATCCAGTGCTTCCCGGTACAGGTCGGTCCAGCTGCGGGGATCACCCGGGTAGAGCTGGCAGGAGATCAGCCCGTAGCCCGCCATGGATCAGACGGCGAGCTGGTTGCGTGCCGGCTCGTAGTTGTCGACGGCAATTGCGAACTCGAGTCCCTCGGCAGCCGACCGCAGCAGGTACATCGCCTCGATGTTGATGCCACTGTCGGCCAGCTTGCGGGCGATTGCGGCCAGCGCCGCGGGATCGTGGGAGAGGGTCATGCAGAGGACCTCCCGTTCCGTGTAATGGATCCCGTTGCGTGACAGCACGCGTCGCGTCGTCGGCTCATCAGCTACGACGATGTGGACCTTGGCTTCTCCATCGATACCGAATGCGGCGAGTGCGTCGATCTCGACGCCGGCAGCGGCCAAGGCCTCCGTCAAGTGGGCGAGCATGCCGGGCCGGTTGGCGAGGTGAACGATGAACTCTCGCATGCCATAACCATACGCCGTACGCGCCCCGGCCGCAGCAGTAAGGTCGACCGATGACGTATCCGGTGTGGCACGGCTCCGGCTGGGTCGATGCGACGGTGCCCACGCTCGATGGGGAAGCGCTGGTCCTTCCCGGAGTCGCCGCGATCCTGTACCCCGACACGACGCGGTCGGCGGTGTTGCTGCAGAGGCGTGACAAGCCTGGGGAACCGACCCGGGGGCTTCTCGAGATCCCGACGGGGAAGTGGCAGGCAGGCGAATCGGCCCGCACGGCGGTGCGGCGGGAGGTCAGGGAGGAAACGGGTCTCGATGTCGTGGATTTCCTTCACGAAGAGGTTCGCGTCGAACCCCAGTACGGACGGCCGTTCGTGGCCGTGCAGCCGCTGACCACGGCGGTCGGAGTCGACGGCGCCTATCCGACGCTGATCGTGGCATTCGAATGCGTCGCCCGCGGCGATCCCGTCCCGGCGCCCGGCGACGCCGTCGACCCGGCTTGGTATTCGTGGCCGGAGCTGGGCGAGTTGCTGAATGTCCCGGCGCACTTCACCGGACCCAGCTTCGCCATTCTCAGCCATCTCGTAGCCCGGAGATGAACACCGGTGCGGCAGACCGACCTGCCGGCGTCGACCTCAGTCCTCGTGATCCTCCCGGACGTAGTCGTCGTCGCTCACGAGGCGCCGCGTCGGGGGCAGGACGAGGACCGGTCGCTGCCCATCGCGCATGACCCGGGCCGACACCGACTCCCACGCCGCTTCGTCGAAGATGGGCCGGGTGGCTCCGAGGATCACCAGGTCGACATCCATGTCGACCACTGCCTTGATGATGGTTTCGGCCGGATCCTCGCCTTCGAGGTAATGGGCCTGGGCTTCGATGCCGCGGGCGGTCAGGGCCGTCATGACGGGCGCGGTGACGCGCCGTCCTCGTTCGGTGACGTACCGCGCAACCACGGCGTCCTCCTTGGCGCCCCAGATGACGGCCGGTTGTTCACCGGTATCCAGCGGATGCCAGGTCTCCGAGCTGATCGTGTCGAGGAACGAGCGAGGGACCTCGATCACCGTTACGACGGTGACGATGCCGTCGGGAGGGACCAGGCGGGCCGTGAACTCGGCAACCGCATCGGGACTCAAAGCCCCGGAGGTGGCGATGAGCACATGCATCGGCGCCAGCCTAGGGATTTCGGAGCCCTGTGCGCGGCGGCGTCGCGCCAATACCTGGGAGGACGTTGGCGGGGAGAGGCGGATCGGCCAGACTGAGCCTTCGTGATCACGTTTCGAATCTTCCGCATTCCGGTGGGTGTGCAGCCGGTGTTCTGGCTCCTCGCCATCCTGCTCGGGATCGGGTTGCTGCAAGACGCCGACCGGTTCACGGTGCTCGACATGCTGTGGTGGGTAGCGCTCGTGTTCGTCAGTGTGCTCGTTCACGAACTCGGACATGCGCTCGTGCTCAGAGCGTACGGATATCTTCCCACGATCGTCCTCCACGCGTTCGGCGGCCTCACGACGTGGCGCCCGCAAGAGGAGCTGCCGCCACTGCGGCGCATCATGTCGACGCTGGCGGGCCCGTTGTTCGGGTTTCTGCTTGCCGGTGCTGCCTGGCTGCTCGCGGAGAACACGAATCTCGGCGACGGGGGCACGACGACGCGGCTGGCCCTGCTGGCGGGAGTCTGGGTCAACATCGTCTGGAGCGTGTTCAACCTCATCCCCATCCGGGGCCTCGACGGGGGCCAGGCGCTCGGGGGGTTCATCGACCTCACGTTCCCGCGGTGGTCCCGTTGGATCACCGAGGCGGTCTACATCGTCGTCGGGATCGCCGTTGCAGTGTGGGGGATCGCCAACGGGTGGCTGATTCTTCCGATCTTCGTCCTGTTCTTCACGTTCGGTCACTACTTCCGCCGGCGTGAACCGCAGGCCTGGCCGGCGCCGGCCGATCGCACGACGGCGGGGAGTGAGACCGGGTCTGCGCCCGACGAGGGAGACGACGGGCCGGTGCTGCGGATTTGATGCTGGTAGAACCGGAGTCCCGCACGAGAAGGAGTGACATGCCCGAACTCGCGGCGCCCGACGAACTGGTCAACCGGGTTCTGTGGAAGATCCCGAACGTGCTCTGTCTCGTCGGCTCACGGGCCGGAGACGAATGGAACGGAATGACGACGAGCTGGGTGACGCAGGTCGCCATGGAGCCCGTCCTCGTCGCCATCTCGGTGGACAAGAAAGCGGTCACGCACCGGCTGATCGAGGATGGTGGGTCGTTCTCGGTGAATCTGTGGTCCCGTGACGACACCCGCCCCTTCGTGAAGTTCTCCAAGCCGGCGACAAAGGAGGGCATGACGCTCAACGGCCGTCCGGTACGCGAGGGTCGGAGCGGTGCTCCCATCTTCGAGGAGGCGGTGGCCTTCATCGACTGCACCGTCTGGGCATCCCAGGACTGCGGAACCCACACCGTGTTCTTCGGCGAGGTCATCGACGTCGGGTTCCAGGGCGACGATGACGATCCTGCGGTCGCGCGTATGGAAGACACCCGTATGAAGTACGGCGGGGTCAAGCGTGGAGGGCACTAGCCGTCGGCAGCCGGCGGCCGCCCGACGGCACTCGTGGCCGTGAGCTGACTGCTTCTGGCCTCGTTTCGCCCGCCGTGGGGCCGGGTAAGAGCTTCTCATGCTCGACCACAGCGAACCCGTTCAGCAGGATGCCGCCGTCGACGATCGCTTCCGGGCGCTCATGGAGGGGTTGCGGACGACGCTCCCCGGCGTTGGCGTGCTCTTTGCCTTTCTGCTGACGATGCCGCTGAACGCGTCGTTCAGCGATCTGGCCGGGCTCAATACGACGGTGTACTACCTGAGCTTCGTGTCCACGACGGTTGCGTTGATTCTGTTGATCGCACCGAGCGTGCATCAACGGCTCAGGGCGGCGGAGGACGGTGTTGCCCGCACGCATGAGCACCACGTACAGATCGCAGTTCATCTGACCAACGTGGGGACTGCCTTCTTCGCGGTCGCGATCGCTGCGGCGGCGTATCTCGTCACGTCGCTCGTCGTTGGAACGGTCATGGCCGGCCTTGTCGCCGGCGTAGCCGCCGCGACGATCGCCGTCACCTGGTTCTATCTCCCCATGGTCGCCTGGAAGAGCGGCTCATAGCCCGTAGCCGGTGGCCGGCTGCTGGGAGCCGGCTTCCCTCACTTCTCCACGCGATAGAACGCGTTCATCGGGTTGTCGATGTCGAGCCGGACGAATCCCGAGAAGCCGACGCTGCGGCACAGATCCTCGGCCTTGAGCGGACCCCACGCCGTGCCCAGACCGATGTGACCGTGGGCGAGTGAGACGGGAAGGCAGTGCAGCGTCGAGATGGCGTACTGCATCGCTCCGATCGGGTGCAGGTTGTCTTCGAGGTGCGGGCCTGCATTCGGCTCGACCATGAGGTAGACGCCGTTGTCGGTGAGGGCGTTGTGGATGCCGTGCAGACCGGCGTGCGGATCAGCCATGTCGTGGACGACATCGAGGCTCATGATGAAGTCGAACCCGGGGTCGGTCGGCAAGGCTTCGGCGGCGGCCTGTACGAATCGGACGTTGTCGAGTCCGGCGTCCGAGGCGCGCTGGCGAGCGCGAACGATGGAGGCTTCGTCGATGTCGTATCCCACCACGCTCGATGCCGGGAATTCCCTGGCGAGCTCGAGAGCGGCCGCGCCACTGCCGCATCCCACGTCGGCAACCGCAACGCCGGTCTCGAGGTTCGCGACCACATCGGGCAGCTTCGGCAACCACTTCGCCGTGAGCAGCGTCGAGATTGCCGGCGAGTTCATGCGGTCGATACCGGCCACGATGTCCTCGCCGAAGTCGGCGTACGAGATTCCGCCGCCTCTCTCGAAGGCCTCGGCTACGCGAGGCACGTGTGCCATCAATGCCGGGAATGCCTGGGTCCAGCCCGCGATGTAATACGGGCTGGTGTCGTCGGTGAGGCAGACGGCCGCTGCCTCCGACATGGTGAAGGTCTCGGCATCCGGGTCGTACTCGAGCAGGCCGCCGGCTGCCAGGGCCGCCAGGGCTTCTTCGACGTAGCGCTGATGCAGCCCCGCCGCTTCGGCGACGGCGTGGGCGGTCGACGGTCCGCGTTCGGCCAGCGCACGAAAGATGCCGGTGCGATCGGCGACTCCTGCGACGCCGACCAGCCCGGCACCGACGACCAGGCCCATGAACTGCTCCATGAAGGCACGTGCCGCAGCACGATCCATCTCGTCCTCCTTGTGACAGGTCCCAGCCTACGGCCATAGGATGACTCGCCCATCGACAAGCGAGGTGAAAGGTGGACGTTCGGGTCGACAAGAAGGTGGCGTTGGTGACCGGAGGCAGTCGCGGCATCGGCGAGGCGATCGCCGCCGAGTTGCTGGCGAGCGGGGCGGGCGGAGTCGCCATCACCGGCCGGAAACAGGAGAACCTGGACGAGGCGGCGGCTCGCCTCGACGCCGGGGATCGCTTGATGACGCTCGCGGCCCGCGCCGATGATCCGCAACAGGCGGCGGAAACAGTGGCGGCGGCGGTCGAGCGTTTCGGATCGCTGGACATCCTGGTGAACAACGCCGGTACCAGCGTGGCCACCGGGCACCTCGGGATCGTCGACCTCGGCGGCGTCGAGAAGACCTGGAAGGTCAACCAGCTCGGTCCGCTGCTCTACGCCCGCGAGGCCTGGCAGCAATGGATGGGCGACAACGGTGGATCCATCGTGAACATCGCCTCGGTGGCGGGCCTCGGTCCGAGTCCAATTCTCGGTGCCTACAACATCTCCAAGGCGGCGCTGATCTACATGACCCGGCAGCTGGCGCTGGAGATGGCACCCCGGGTGCGGGTCAATGCCATCGCTCCGGCCGTCGTGAAGACCGTGCTGGCTCGAGCCCTGTGGGAGGGCCGGGAGGCGGAGGTCGGTGCGACCCATCCGTTGGGACGTCTCGGCGAGCCGGAAGACATCGCGGCAGCTGCCGTGTTCCTGGTATCGGATCGTGCGTCATGGATCACGGGCGTGACTCTTCCGGTCGACGGTGGCGTCTCCCAGGCCTCCTCGCATCAGTCGCTGGTCGGCTGATCCAGGCTGATCCCGGGCCGGCCCGACGAGATCCAATCCTCGAAGGCCTCTTCCGTCGGTATGTCGCGTCCGGCGTGGTACGAAAGGATGTAACGGTGGTTCAGGAAGTCGCAGTAGGCCTGGATCGGATCGCCTCCTCCGCTGTCCTCGATCTGCCGTAGCAACGGCTCGAAGACGCCGGCGCGCCATTGAATGCCGGCGACAGATTTCTGAGACGGCGTGGCGGCGTCGCGCTTCGCCTCGAAGTAGCGCAGGTCGGAGAGAATCTGCCTCGCCTGGTTTTCCGATGCGTCGATACCGGTGAGGTACTTGAGCCGGTGCTGGTGGTAGTTGCGTCCACCGACCTCGAAATGGAGCCGCAGTCGCGACTCCCCGGCGTCCAGCGTCGGGATCATCTCGACCTCGCCGACCTCGAAGCCCAGGTCGTTGATGCGGCTGATCCGTTCGTTGATCTTGTAGCGCTCGTCGGTGCGGATCGTCACGTCGCTCGTGATCTCGTGCCACAGGCCGGCGTAGCGGCGGGCGATGTCTTCACCGAGGTGCAGGTCGGCGTTGTCGAGATCGGTTCCTTGTTCGGCGGCGATGTCGGCCATACCGCCGGCAACGTTCTCGATCATGATCTGGATGTCCTCGGACCGTTGGCCGTCGCTGAGTTCGTCGTGAATTTCGACCGTCTCGGCGTCGACGAGCGTGACCTCGATGGCTTCGGCGTCGTAGCGGTAGAGCACGTTGGACAGCGAGCAATCGCCCCAGAAGCAGCCCCCGATATGGAGCTCGACGAGCAAGCCGGCGAAGGCGTCGAGCATCTGGGTGCGCCGTGCGCCGAAGCCTCCGCCTGAGATCAGTTCGCGATACGAGAACCCATGATCGAGATAGCGGGTGATGACGGCGGTCGACCACTCTTCCGTCGGATCGACCCAGTCGCGTTCGACGATGCCGACGAGATCGACGGTAGGCAGGTTGCGGCGTCGCATTTCACGCAGCGACTCGAATTCGTTGACGGCCGGCTTGCGCGGCAGTTCCTTGATGGCGTAGATGTCGTGGCGATATGCGACGAAGCGGACCGGGTGCCGGTGCACCCCGGTCGGGAGCTCGACGAGACGGGGATGATCCCAGGACGTGAGGTCGATCTCCCAGGGCAGGTCGAGAAAGTCCGGGTTCCCGGGGCGGATGGTGAGATGCGGGGTAGCCATGTGGAGGGGCATTCTGGCATCCCGGCGCGCAGCTTCTCGCTACACGTCGCCCTCGTCCTCCGTCCGTTGCAGATGGATCCGGCCCTCCCGTCCCCGTAGCGACAGTCCGGTCCCGCTTCCGTACCGGACCTGGATCATCTCTGCGAGGATCGACACGGCCACCTCGCCGGGGGTCTCGGCGCCGATGTCGAGCCCGACCGGTCCGTGGATCCGCTCGATCTGCTGTTTCGAGTAGCCCGCGGCCTCCAGCTTGGTGACACGTTTGGCATGGGTCCGGCGGCTCCCCATCGCGCCGATGTATTTCGCCGGAGACGCCAGGACGAGGGGAAGCATGGGATCCTCGAAGCGGGCATCGTGGCTCAACAGGACGACATATGTCCGCTTGTCGACGCCGAGCTGGTCCGCGACCTCGTCGGGCCAGCCGACGAGCACGCGCTCGGCCTCAGGAAATCGGTCCTGCGTCGTGAACGCCGGTCGGCTGTCGACGACGGTCACCCGGAACCCGAGTTCGGTGGCGATCGAAGTCAGGGCCTGGGCGATGTGCACGGCCCCGACGATGAGCAGGTGGGGCGGCGGCGCCACGGTCTCGATGAAGATCTCTCGGTCGTCGTACTGGAGGGTGCGGCTCTGTTCCCGGTCCATCAGTTCGCGAGCATCGGCGAGCACGTCGTCGGCGATGTCGAGCGGCAGCTTCCCGGCGACGTATCCCAGATCGTCGTCGATGACCGCCTTGGTGCCGGTATCGGGTCCGGCGACGATGGTCGCCACCGCACCGAGACGCTGCCGCGACGTCAGATCGGCCACGGCGGCAATGGCTTCGTTCACCACGTTTCGATGAAGACCTGGATCGTGCCTCCGCACGCGAGGCCGACCTCGAAGGCGTCGTCGTCGGCGATGCCGTAGGTGACCAGCTTCGGCTCTCCGGTACGAAGGACTTCCTGCGCGTGGAGGAACACGTCGTTCTCGACGCAGCCGCCGCTCACCGAGCCCTCCATGTCGCCGGCGGACGAGACCAGGAACTTCGACCCTTCGGGACGAGGTGCCGAGCCCTGAACCCGGACGACGGTGGCCACCGCCACCTCCTTGCCCTGCCGGGTCCACTCCTCGTACGTGGTCAGATCGGATGTGGTCTGCGTCATCTCGTAACGGCTCCAAGTCGCAGGGGCGCACTGCGCTGCGCCGGCACCGACTCTAGGAGTTTCACCATGACGCTGAGATCGGCCACGTTGGCGGCCGACAGCAAGTGGTCGACATGCGGGAGCGCAGCGCGCATTCCTCTCGTTTCGGGACTGAAGCCCGGTCTCCCGGCGAGCGGGTTGAGCCAGACGACGCGGTGAACGGATCGTGCCAGCCGGCCCATCTCTCTTCTGAGGAGATCCGGGTCTCCCCGGTCCCATCCGTCGGAGATGATGATGGCGATCGGCCCTCCCGCGGTGACCCGCCTGCTCCACTCCCAGTTGAAGGCGTGGAGCGCGTCACCGATCTTCGTTCCTCCCGACCAGTCGGTGACCGCTGCGGCGACTCGTTGGAGTGACACTCCCGGATCGCGGTGCCGTATCTCCCTCGTGATACGGGTGAGATGCGTCGAAAAGACGAACGCCTCGACCCGGCCCAGGCGCCCCTGCGCGGCGTGAATGAAGTAGAGGAACATTTCGGCGTATCGCTCCATCGACCCGCTCACGTCGGCGAGGACGATCAGGGGCCGGGTACGTCGCTTGCGAGCAGACATGGCCAGTGGCATCAGGTCGCCGGATGGTCCGATGAGGTTGCGAAGCGTGCGTCGGAGGTGCGGCCGCCGGCCCCGGCGGGCGGGACGGTGACGCCGCGACCACGCGTCGGCGGGCTGCCAGACCATTGCGGCGATGAGACGTCGGACGGCTTCTCGCTCTTCGGGCGTGAGGTCGCCGAAGTCGCGACGGGACAGTCGCTCGACCGCCGATGCGCCCGCCTCCACGTTGACCGACGCCGGCCGCTCGCTGCCTCCGGCTCGCTGTGAGATCACCGGGACGACCCCGCGGAGCACATCTCGTTCGTGGATCTTGATCTCGAGATGATCGAGTGACCCCGGTGAGGGTGGCGCTGTGCCTCCGAAGAACAGGGCGAACGCGGTGTCGAAGATCTCCCGGTGTTCGGGGCGCGCCACGCATAGCGCAGCGAACGCAGACCTCACGTCGTCCTCATCCTCGAGGCCGACGATCATTGCCGCTCGGGCGAGATCGCCCGTGGTGTCGGGGACCACGTCCAGGCCATGCAGGCGGAGGTAACGAACGAAGTGGATGAGATTGTCGGCGAGGACACCGGAACTCATGCCGGTTGCAGGATCCGTTCCAGACCTGCGGCTCTGATTCGCTCGATGTCCTCTTGATACTTGAGGATCACTCCCAGTGTCTCGCCGACGACGTCCGGGGCCAGGCGCTGGGTACCCAGGATGGTCAGAGCCGTCGCCCAGTCCAGGGTCTCCGCCAGGCCCGGCGGCTTGAAGAGATCCATGTGGCGGAGGCGATCCATTGCTTTCGCCATCTCGAGCGCAAGCCCGGCTTCGATCCCGGGAACCTTGCGGCGGACGATGGCGGCCTCCCGCTCGAAATCCGGGTAGTCGATCCAGTGGTAGATGCAGCGCCGTTTCAGGGCGTCGTGGATCTCGCGGGTGCGGTTGGACGTCACCACGACGACCGGCGGGACGGCGGCCACGATCGTCCCGATCTCCGGGATCGAGATCTGGAAGTCGGACAGGAGCTCGAGAAGAAATGCCTCGAACTCCTCGTCGGCACGGTCGAGTTCGTCGATGAGCAGCACCGGACGGCGCCCCCCGGCAGCCGCTTCAACGGCCTGGAGGAGCGGACGGGCGATGAGGTAGTCGCGGCCCATGATGTCGTCCACATCCGCCGCGGTGGAGCGAGTCTCGGCGAGACGGATTGCGAGCATCTGCCGGGCGTAGTCCCACTCGTACACCGCCTGCGTGACGTCGATGCCTTCGTAACACTGGAGGCGAATGAGCGCCTGGTCCAGCAGGGTGGCCAGGACCTTGGCCACTTCGGTCTTACCGACGCCGGCTTCGCCCTCGAGGAACAAGGGCCGTTCCATTTGGAGCGCCAGGTGGATGGCGACGGCGAGGCTGCGATCGGCGATGTACTGCTGCTCGGCGAGGGCAGCGAGAACGTCGTCGACGGTGGCGGGCAGCACGGTGGGAGGGTATCAGGTGGGGCGGGGAGCGCCGGCGAACCGGGCGGGCGCGGACTGCGTATGGTGGGCCGAACCCGACGCCCGAGGAGCAGTCGACCATGAAGATGACCGTTCGCCCGATCGCCGTTCTCGCCCTGGCCGCCCTGCTCGTCACCGCCTGCGGCGGTGGAGATACGGCCGGCACCACCACCCCAGAAACTACCATCGCCCCCACCACCACCGCTGTCCCGACCACCACCGTCGCTCCCACCACCACCGTCGCTCCCACCACCACCGTCGCTCCCACCACCAGCGTCGCCCCCGCCACCACCGCCGCGGCGGCCGCGGCGACGATCGACATCGTCGACTTCTCGTTCGGCGAGCCGCTCACCGTGCCCGTCGGGGTGGAGGTGACGGTCACCAACCTGGA
>JBFIQU010000063.1:0-10358 GCA_041609395.1 Acidimicrobiia bacterium
ATCTCACGCGGCACGCCGTGGTGAACCGTCTGGGTCGACGCTCCCTCCCGGCCACCGTTGCCTTGTTCGGCCTGGCGGGAATCGGGACCGGGGCTGCGCCCACCGTCGCAGTCGCCGCGGCGGCTCTGGTCGTCGCCGGGATGGCATGGGTATGGACGCTGACGACGACGAATGCAACTGCGCAACTCATGTCGCCGCCGTGGGTCCGTGGACGGGCCATGAGCTTGTACACCCTCGCCTTCACCGGCATCACACCTCTCGGGTCCATCCTCGGAGGCATCATTGCCGACGGCATAGGTGCCGGGCCGTCGATGGTGCTCTTGTCGACCGGCTCGGTGATGCTCGGAATCGCAGCGACCCGGTTCCGCATTCCGGCTCTGGCCGAGGTCAAATCGCCCGAGTTCACCGGGGCGCACGCGGCGCCGGAGCACGCCGCGACCGAAGGCGGGCCGGTGATGGTTGTCAACACGTGGATCATCTCCGAGGAGGACGTTGAGTCGTTCCTGAAGCTGATGAAGCGAGTACGGCGCATTCGCCTGCGCACCGGAGCGTACGAATGGCGTCTCTACCGCAACACCGACGACCCCCACCGCCTCTCGGAGGTCTTTCACGTCGTTTCGTGGGAAGAGCATCTGGCTCAACACCGCCGGATCGATGACGCCGCAGCCATCGTCATCCGCGAAGCGCGGAGCTACGACCGCTCGGGTGGACCTTTGACACGGCATCTGATCGCGGTCGATGTCGAGCGGCCGGCCGACTGGGACGCATTGCTGGCCGCTCATGAGGAGTACCACGGCACCGACGGCAGCATTCCACTCGAGCCGGCGTCGATCGCCGAGCAGTCCGGCTAGCGTCGCCCCATGAACACGATTTGCGAGCACTTGGAGGCGGTGGAATCCGATCCCATGCCGGAGGGAGGGTGCGAGGAATGCCTTCGGATCGGTGGGACCTGGGTGCATCTGCGTTTCTGTGTCGAATGCCGCCGGACGCTGTGCTGTGACGATTCGCCCAACCGTCACGCCAGCGCACATGCACGCGACGCCGGGCATCCGGTGATTCGGTCCAAGGAACCGGGTGAGACGTGGGCGTACTGCTTCGTCGACGACATGGGTGTCGAATTGTGAGCCGGCGGTGCCGGTTCGCGTAACGACGGAGCAGTTCGAAGAGCTCGTAGCGGAGGCGCTGGACACGATTCCGGACGAGCTGGCCCGGCACATCGAGAACGTGGTGGTCGTGGTCGCCGATCGCGCCACGCCGGAGCAGCAGCATGGGCATGCAGGAATGCTGCTCGGCCTCTACCAGGGTGTGATGCTCACCGACCGCAGTCCCCTGTCGTACAGCGGGGTGATGCCGGATCGCATCACCGTCTTCATGGAACCGCATCTCGCCATCGCCGGGTCGATCGAGGAGCTGAGACGAAGGATCGCTGTGACCGTCGTCCATGAGATCGGCCATCACTTCGGTATCTCGGACGATCGCTTGCACGAACTCGGCTGGAGCTGACCGTGCCCGTTCAGTCCATGAGAGCGCGCCGCAGCGCCTGGATCTGACCGCGGTGTTCCGCCTCGTGTTGGAGCAGATGATGGAACACCCAGGCCGGGGATACAGGGCTCGGAGGGATGTCGCGCGCCCGGTGGAACTCGGACTCGGAAAGATCCCGCACGTCGTGCCAGGATCGCCTCCTGACCTCGGCGAGGCGCCCGAGGTGCTCCCGGAGCGGTTGGTCGTCCACGACCGAGAGCCGCCCGCCGTCCTCGCGAACGTCGTGAGGAAACAGAGGAGCCATCCAATCCGGATAGTCGCGTTCGAGAACCTCGACGTAGATCCAGTCGGCCTCGATGGCGGCGATGTGATAGAGGAGTGACCCGATGGAGTTGTCGAAGCCGGGCGGGATCACGTCGACGTCGGCCTCGGGCAGGCCGTCGAGCGCCTCGATGGTTCGCGCCCGGCAATCGTCCATCATCCACACCGCCGTACCCAGCGAAGCGGAGTAAGCCTGGGGCGAATCGATGATGCGGCCGTCCACGTGCCGGACCCTACCCGGTGGCGATCACGGCGACGGCGAGAAGGGCCAGAGCCAGTCCCAGCAGCTGGGAGGGAGCCAGGACTTCTTTGAAGATGGCGCGTGCCCAGGCCACGGTGGCTACCGGGTACAGCGATGTCAGCACGGCAACTACCGAGAGAAGACCACGTTGCGATGCGAGGAGGAAGAGGCCGTTGCCGAGAACGGCGAGGAATCCGGCAACGAGCAGGGGGGGCCAGGAGCTGCGCACCGGGCGTAGGTCGCGGCCCCAGATGGCGGCAGCGAGGGCGATCACCACGAACCCGGCCAGCCGGCCGGGGCCCAGGGGCCAGATACCCGACCCATCCTGGGCGCGGCTCAGGAGGATGAAGAGCCCACCGAACCCGAGACCGGCTCCGATCCCGTAGAGGAGTCCGGTCAGCGAGAGACCTGATCCGTCGGCCGCGCGGCTGATCAGCAGAACGGCCCCGATCCCGAGCGCAATGCCGGCGAGTGCGAGGAGCGAGGGTCGTTCGCCTTCGACGATTCCGAACAGCGCCGGGAACACGGCCGCAACGACGGCCGACGTGGGTGCGACCACCCCGACCCGGGCCGCCGCAAAGCCGGAATACAGCGACAGGATGCCGGCCGCACCCGACACTCCCGAGGCTGCACCCCACCACAGATCGGCAGCAGTCGGCGAGCCTCCGACGACGGGACCGATGGCGGCGGTGGCAGCGACCCCGAAGAGATGGCTCCAGGCGACAACGGCGAACACGCGCCCCCGGCGCGTGGCGAAGCCGCCGAAGAAGTCGGCGGACCCCACCACGGCAGCAGACGCGAGCGCCAGCAAGATGGCCACCCGCCGACGCTACCGACTCGCAGCGGTTCCCGTACACTGTGGTAGCCGTACAGGGATGTCTTCATGCCCGAGCATCGACACCAGAACCCCGCCGAAGATCCGGCCGAGAAGACGGTTGCGGATGCCATCGAGAGCGTCATCGGCAAGGCGCGCAGCATCGAAGAAGAGATGCTGCTCGAAGCTGCCGAACTCGAAGAGATGGAGTTCCGCGGCGAATCGACCGACTGAGGTCAGATCTCAGCCAGGACGTCGAGGTCTTCGTATTTCGGTTCGCCCTCGATGAGCTGGATGAATCGGCGTGCCCACTCCTGGGTCTCCGCGCGATCGTTGTTGAGCTGCGCCTCGTCCCACGACGAGAAGTCGACCTGGGCGACGTACTTGTCGTCGTGGTCGCGGAACTTCAGGATGCGGGCACCGAGATACCCCGGAGCCCGGTTTGCCTCGTTGCGGTGCCACTCGTCCATGAGCTTGTGAACGCCGTCGATGTCTCCGGTATGGAAGACGATGTGCTGGCTGAACTTCATCGGTACCCCCTCGGTGCGACATCCCGACCATACGCGGCCGGCGGCCGGTACGCTCGCCTCGCATGAACCGTGCGGCCCTCGACAAGTGGCTTCTCGACCCGGCCGTTGTCTTCCTCAACCATGGTTCGTTCGGGGCGGCACCGCGGCCCGTTCTCGACGAACAGGAGCGACTGCGGCGCCAGCTCGAGCGTCAGCCGGTCAGCTTCATGCGGCGGACGCTTCCCGGTGCTCTTGATTCGGCGCGGCGAACCCTGGGGGTGACAGTCGGCGCCGATCCGGACGGTCTGGTGTTCGTACCCAACGCCACGACCGGCATCAATGCCGTCGTGCGGTCGCTCGAGTTCGCTGAGGGCGACCGCATCCTGACCACGTCGCACGCCTACGGAGCCGTGCGGCAGCTGTTGGAATTTGCGACGCATCGCACCGGGGCGGCGGTCGACGTTGCCGACGTGCCGTTCCCCGTTGCCGGGCCGGATGAGGTTGTGGCGGCGATTTGCGATGCCGTTCGGCCCGGTACCCGGCTCGCCGTGATCGATCACGTCACCAGCCCCACGGCGCTGGTGTGGCCGATCGAAGAGATCATTCACGAACTGCGGGGGCGCAACGTCGACGTTCTGGTCGACGGTGCCCACGCTCCCGGCATGATCGACGTGGCCCTCGACGCGATCGGTGCCACCTACTACGCGGGCAATTGCCACAAATGGCTGTGCGCACCCAAAGGTGCGGGCTTCCTTTGGGTTGAGGAGGCGGCCCGGGACCGGATCGTTCCCGCCGTGGTGAGCCATGGATACGGCTACGACCGGCCGGACCGCTCGCGGTTCCACGCCATGTTCGATTGGACCGGTACCGACGACCCGACGCCACAACTCACCGTGCCGGCGGCGGTTGCATTTCTCGAGCACATGCACGAGGACGGGCTCGCAGGAGTGCGGGCCGCCAACCACAGCCTCGCGCTGAGAGGTCGCGCCATCATTGCCGACGCGCTCGGCATCGACCTCCCGGCACCTGAGGTGATGATCGGGTCGATGGTGTCGATTCCGCTGCCGGCCTCTCCTGAGCCTGTGCATCCCGCCGACATCGACCCGCTCCAGGAGCGGCTGCTCGCCGAGCATCGGATCGAGGTGCCGGTCATGGCGTCTCCCGCCGGCGCCGGACGGCTGCTGCGTCTCTCGGCGCAGCTGTACAACGATCCGTCCGACTACGAACGTCTGGCGACCGCATTGCCACCACTGCTGGGATCGAGCTAGGTGTCGAGCGCTCTCAGCACCGGCTCCATCGCCTCGATCGACTCGATCGTGATCGGGTCGAGGACACACTGCACGTGAGCGATGCCCGCCGCGGCGTACGCCCGGAGGATCGCAGCGAGTTCGTCCGGCGTTCCGGTCAGAGGCTCCGACGACGGACGGCCCGGACTTCCATGGCGGCGGCCCCTGCCGCCGGGTAGCTGGATCATGATCGCCGCGGTGTAGCCGACTCCGGCCGGATCCCGTCCCGCACGCCGGCAGGCATCGTCGATCGTGGACAGCATTTCGGTCAGTCCGTCGACGCGGTTGCCGTACCAGGCGTGCCACGTGTTCCACAGGTCGACATGGGGGAGGGTCGCGTCCAGGACCCGGGGTCCGGTCGAGCCAATCATCAGCGGCGGTCCTCCCGGACGGGGTGCCGGGACGAGCTCACAGTCGCGTGCTTGGTAGAACCGCCCGGCGAAGTCGATGTGCCCCTCACGGAGCAGGGTGCGGATGATCGTGAACGCTTCCTCGAACCTGGAGGCGCGATGGTCGAACGGAAACCCGAAGGCGCCAAACTCGGTTTCGTTCCAACCTGCCCCGAGGCCCAGTATCAGGCGCCCGCCACTGATCTCATCGACCGTGGCCGCCTTCTTGGCGAGCATCGGCGGCGAATGGAATGCCGTCGCCGCCACCAGCGGACCCAGCTTCACCCGCTCCGTGATCGCCGCCAGCGCCGCCAGTATCGACCATGCCTCCCACGGACCCTTGGTGCCCTGCTCCGTCCGGTAGAGCAGGTGGTCGCCGACCCACAGTGAGTCGAATCCGACCGCTTCGGCCGCTCGAGCCATGTCTGCGTACTCGGACCAGCCCACCTCGCGTTCGACCTCGGGAAGCTGAACTCCGACGGCGAGTGGGCGAGTCATGGCCTGTGATGCTATCGGCGTGCAGCCTCTGCTTGACTCAGGGGCATGGACTTCGGCCGTGACGCGCCGCTGCTGGTACTGCTCTTGATGTCTCTCCTCGTCGCGGCGTTCGTCGCCGCCGCCGAAGCGGCTTTGGTGCGGATCACGAGGATCCGGGCCGCAACGCTCGCTGCGGACGGCTCACGACGTGGGGTTCGACTCCATCGCATCACGGAGAATCTGCCGCGGGTCCTGTCGGCTGTGCTGCTGGTTGCGCTTCTGGCCCAGATCACCGCTGCGACGGTGACCGGCGTCCTCGCCGACCGCTGGTTCGGCAATACCGGAGTGACGCTTGGATCGATCGTGCTCACGGTGGTCCTGTTCGTCTACGGCGAGGCGATCCCGAAGACGTATGCCGTGCAGCACACCGACCGGGTCGCTCTCGCTTCGTCGCTGGCCGTCGCGGCGATTGCCAGGGTGTTGCGTCCGGTGGTGGGGGCACTGGCGTGGTTCGCCGATATCCAGATGCCGGGAAAGGGCGTCACCACGTCGCCGACGGTCACCGAGGACGAGTTGCGACTCCTCGCCTTCCATGCTGCCCGGGAGGGTGAGATAACCGAGGAGGATCTGGTGCTGATCGAGCGCGCGCTGCGGTTCGGCGACCGGCGGGCCGACGACATCATGGTGCCGCGGACCGACATCGTGGCCGTCGATGCTGCCACCGACGTGACCGAAGCGCTCGATGTAGCCCTCGCTGCGGGCCACCGCCGGTTGCCGGTCTACCAGGGGGACATCGATCACATAACAGGTGTTGTTCGGATTCGGGCGCTGGTCAGCGCACGTGCCCAGGATCCGGACCGGCTGGTTGACGCGCTGGCGCGGCCGCCGCTGGTGGTGCCCGAGTCCAAACCGCTGTTCGGTGTGCTGCAGGACATGCAAACCCAGCAGCGCCACCTCGCGGTGGTGGTCGACGAATTCGGCGGGACCGCCGGAATCGTGACGATCGAAGATCTGGCCGAGGAGCTGGTCGGCGCAGTCAGTGACGATTCGGCAGACCCGATCGTTGAAATCGCAGGCGACAGGTTCCTCGTTCTCGGCGGAGTGCCCGTTGAAGACCTCGAGGTGATTCTGGGGGAGGCGCCGCCCGAAGGGGATTGGAACACCGTCGCCGGCATGATGATGGGGATGGCGGGGAGTCTCCTCGAGGTCGGTGACGTCCTCGAAGTCGGGGGCCGGACGTTCCGGGTCACCCGGGCGAGGGGCCGCCGCATTCTTCAGGTCGAGGTTGGTCCCCGAACGCGTTGAGACCGGCCGGAAACCCGGCCGGTCTCGGACAGTCGGGGGCAGCTGCCGTTAGCGGCCTTTGCTCGTGGTCTTGGCGACGCGGGTGCGACCGGCTGCCTTCTTCGTCGATGCCTCGCGCTGAGTAACCATGTTGGCGCCCTTGGTGGGGCGGCCGGGACGGGCCGTCTTACGGGCGGCCGTGGTTTGACGCGTCTTGGTCACCTGAATTTTGGAGGACTTGTTCACCTCGACTCCTGTCGGTGATCGTGGTGGCGTGCGCCACCGGTGTGATTGATGCGGATGTTCGACTGCGCAGGGGCCGCTGCGGTTACTCCTATTGCGTCGGGCGTGGAGGTGCCAGATCCGAGCACCGAACAAGGCCTGCGCCGCGTCGCCACAAGAAAGAAATCCCGACCAATACCAATCCACCCGGGGTGGCGGTGACGAATACCGGATGTCACCTTCACGAAACTGAGAGGAGAAGGAGATGACTTCTGCGAAAAGGGGATTGTCCGCTGTGGCGATCTTCGCTCTATTTGCGCTGGTTGCCGCACTGGCGCTTCCGATAGGAAACGCCGGCGCCGCCGACCACGTTGACGCGCCGGGACTGCTGCAATCGCCTGGAGGCGAGCGCGCGCTCGACATCAACGACCTGTACGTGTTCGGTGGTGCCGGCGGCGACAGCACGGTACTTGCGCTGACCGTCAGCCCCGATGCCGGCGGCGAAGTCATCGCTGGCCCGGACAAGTTCGCTGAATTTCGCAAGGGTTCCTACCACTTGCGCATTGACACCGACGGCGATGTCATCGAGGACATCACGTACACGTTCACATTCATCAACCTGTTCCGCGAGCGGCAGGTCGTGCTCATTCGCCAGGCGACCGGTGATCGTGCCGACTGGGCTAACCCGGGCGGCCGCGTTCTGGGCGTTGGCTTTACCGACCGCTCCGGCAACCTGTTCCGCAGTCAGGGCGAGTTCTTCACGGGGCTCCGTTCCGACCCGTTCTTCTTCGATCTCTTCGGGTTCCTCGGAACTGTCGAGGGCGATCCGTTGAACACCGGCCGCACGCTTGGTGACGGCAACGCCAGTGACCCGTTCCTTGGTTTCAACACCCTGGCCATCGTGCTCGAGGTCCCGGATTCGACGTTCGACGGTCCGATTTCGGTCTGGGGTACCACCAGCACCGGCTTCGGTAAGCGGGCCGAGCAGCTCGACCGTATGGGCCGTCCTGCGATCAACACCGTCGTGACCAGCTCTCTGGTCGTTGGCCCCGGCACGGAGACGAAGGCAATTTACAACAGCACCTTGCCAAGGGATGACGTTGCGAACTACTTCGACGTTGCGGTCTCAGCGCTGCAAATCTTCTCCGGATTCGATCCGATTGAGGGGTCTTACACCGACGAGCAGGCTGCTGCAATCGCCGGCGTACTCCTGCCGGACGTGCTGCCGTTCGACAAGAGCTCTGCGCTCCCGGCGCCACTCAACGGTCGTGCGCTCGCCGATGATGTCATTGATACCGAACTCCGTATTGTGACCGGTGGCGATCCGCTGGGTCTCTTCCTGGGCGCTCGCGACAGCGAAGGCGGAGTCAACTCCGACGACATCGATCCCCACACCGATTACCTGCCGGTCTTCCCCTACCTGGGCGAGCCGGTCGGCTAACACCACCCGTCCGCTCCCGGGGCGCTTGTGCGCCCCGGGAGCGCTGATCCTCGAGGCACAACCATGCGGAGAACCATCACAGCCATCATTGCCGCTGCCGCGGTCGTTGGCATTGGGTTCGCAGTCAACGTCATTACGTCGGACGACGCGGCTGCGCCGGTTGCTGCTCCGCATCCACCGGCGGCCAATCCCGATCTCGACCGCCAGATCGATCTCTACGAGTCCTTCCTGGCCGACGTCGATGACCCCAACAACAACTTTCGCCTCGGGCGCCTCTACCTGCAGCGGGCAGCCTTCTTCGCCTCGATACCGGATTACGAGCGAGCTGTCTCGGTCCTCGCCGCGGGGCATACATTGGCTCCCGACTTCCACGAGCTCGCCGTCGCATACGGCAACGCCCTCATGGGTGTGCATCGCTTCGGCGATGCGGTCGAAGTTCTGGAACGTGTGACGGCAGCGCAACCCGGCAACCTCGATGCCTGGCTGGCGCTGGGTGATGCCCGGCTGGAGCGTGGAGACCGGGACGGGGCGTTCGTCGCCTACCAACCGGTGTTCGACCAGGTGGGCGACGACCCGGCCGTCATCGCCCGGCAGGCCGAACTGGCCCACCTCGCCGGAGATCAGGACGACGCCGTCGCCATCGCCGAAGTCGCCTTGAACCAGGCGACCGGGCTCGGACTCTCCGGCCGGGACCTCGGCTTTTTCCAGCTGACGCTTGCCGATCTGTTGATCGACAACGGTGCTTACGATCGAGCCGAAGAGCAGATCATCCGTGCGGTCAACGGCGATCCGAGTTGGATCGCGACGCACAGCGCCCTCGGCAAAGTCCGCTACGCACAGGGCGACCTGGACGGAGCGAGACGAGCCTACGAGGCCGCGGCCACGCTCGGCGACGATCCCGACGTCTTCATCGCCCTCGCCGGCATCGCCGGCCTCGACGATGACCTCGACGTGTCCCAGGAGTACCTCAGCAGAGCGGAAACCGTCTATCGCAGCTGGACTCCCGAGCTGGGAGATCGGGGCCTGTCCCGTCTGTTCGCAGATCAGGGCATCCGGCTCGACGAAGCTCTCCGTCACGCCTCCGCCGACTTCGAGCGACGACAGGATCCGCTGTCCGTCGACACCTATGCATGGGCCCTGTATCAGAACGGCCGGGTCGACGAGGCCTATCGGGCCATCTTGCCGATCACGGTGAACGGCCCGCTCGACGCCGACGTGCTGTACCACACCGGGCTGATCGCGTTCGCCGCCGGCGACGATGATCTTGCGGTGGCAGCGTTGAACGAGCTTCTGACTCGAAATCCGGGCTTCGACGTCGCCGCCGCCGAGCACGCGCGGGACCTACTCGAAACACTTCAGGACGGATAGGACCCGCCCGGCCGTCTCCCCGTAGCTAGTCCCCGAACGGTCCGCCTTCGGCCTCTTCCCTGAGGAACCGCTCGATCTCGATGGCGATGTCCTCACCCGACGGAAGGTCGTCCGATTGTGCGTCGTAGATGGCTTCGAGACGTTCGACGAAGGCTTGTGCATCGGGCCGTTGTTCCAGGATCGCATCGAGTTGACGTCGCTGTTCGGCGGCATCGTCGAGGAGCGAGCCCAGCGGGATTGGGACGCCGAGGTGACGGGCCACCTGCTCGACCACAGCGACGGTGCCCGGAACGAACGCGTTGGCGACGTAATGCGGGACCTGAGCCCAGAATCCGACCCCGGGTATGCCGCGGTGCGAGAGGTGATGCTCGAGAACCGAGACAGCAGCCCCCGGCACCCTGAGGAGCCCCATCGGCAGCCGCTGGTCGTCGCTGATCAGCTCCGGTCGCGAGGCAGTCGAGACAACACTGGTTCCCCGGGTATGAGGCACTGCGGACGGGATGCCGCCGACGGCGATGTACTCG
>JBFIQU010000064.1:0-10349 GCA_041609395.1 Acidimicrobiia bacterium
CCGCCTGCCTCGGCGACGAACTGCTGGACGAGGATGTTGGCGTCGAGCTGCCGGAAAGCTGCGATGACCGACTCCGCCGCCTTCTTCGTCTCGCTGAGCACCACTCCAATCCCTTGCGTTCCCTCCAGCAGCTTGACGACGAGCGGAGCGCCTCCGACGAGATCGATGAGGCCGTCGATGTCCTTCGTGGAGTGGGCGAAGCTCGTCACGGGCAGCGGCACGTCGGCGCGAGAGAGCAGCTGCAAGGACCGCAGCTTGTCACGGGCCCGGGTGATCGCCTGGGACTCGTTGGCGGGAAATACGCCCATCATCTCGAACTGCCGCACGACGGCCGTTCCGTAGAAGGTGTAGGTCGCTCCGATGCGGGGGATGACCGCATCGAACTCGAGTTTCTCACCACGAAAGATGACCGACGGCCGTCCCGACGCAATGTCCATGTAGCAGCGCAGATAGTCGATCACCCGCGCTTCGTGGCCGGCCTCCTCGGCGGCCTCGACGAGACGCTGCGTCGAATACAGCATCGGGTTGCGGGACAAGACTCCTATCTTCACGAAGTACCTCCTGGGTAGCGGCCGGCGGTGAACGAGCGTCCCGGGTCGACGAGGAACCGGCCGCGGATGGCCTGGCGACCGAGCAGCATCCGGAACCCCATCGCATCGCGCCTGGTCAGGGTGAGTTCTATCGGCCAGGCTTCACCGCGAAGACGAACCGGCGTCACGATCACAGGCCGGAGTTCTTCCCGGCCTCCGCCCCCCGGGTTACGCACGACTCTGGTCTCGGCGACGGGAGCATCGACCTCGATGGCGCTGCGCCGGCTGCGCTGCAGCGGATGGATCTCGAATCGAACCCGCTGGCCTCCATCCTCGGCAACGTACACCTCGAGATCGAACGCGTGCAGGCTCGACGAGCGCGCACCGGTGTCGACCTTGGCTTTGATCGCCTCGCAGCCGAGCGCGGGAAGCGCAACCCACTCCCGCCAACCGATGATATCTACAGGGCGACGAACCACCCGGCGACGTTACTCGGCGCCGCCTCTTGCCCGCGAGTTCCAGCGCGCCTTGACCTTGCCGGCGACCGATTCCCCTGCCGCAGCGGCCTTCTCCATTCCGCGCTTGGCGGCCGGCGCCGCCTTCTCGATTCCGCGCCTGGCGACCGGTCCCACCTTCTTGGCGCCCTTTTCGATCTCGGTACGAGCGCGCATGAACCAGGGCTTGGCAGTCCCCCACGTCTGGCGAGCCGCGTTCTTGAGGCTATCGGCGCCGGTCGGAACCGGGGGGTCGGCCTTGCGGCTGCGCCGCCAGCGTCCCATAAAAGACATGATGTCGTTACCTCTCTTCGTGGACGGCCGGTCGGGGACCGCCTCTGTCGATGCTGCCGGTTCGACTCGCACCCGCCGCAGCTGGTTTCACGGAACGGCGCCGCGAGCTGAGCTGATAGCCGGCGGGGCCGGGTTCGCACCCGGCCCCGTTCGCAGTGACGTACGTCCGTCTAGACGTCGTAGTACATGTAGAACTCGTACGGATGGGGACGAAGGCGCATCGGATCGACCTCGTGCTCCCGCTTGTACCCGAGCCAGCTGTCGATGAGATCCTGGGTGAACACGTCCCCCTGGAGCAGGAAGTCGTGATCGGCCTCGAGGGCCTCCAGCGCCTCTTCGAGGCTTCCCGGCACCGACGGCACCTGGGCCAGCTCTTCCGGCGGCAGGTCGTAGAGATCCTTGTCCACCGGGTCGGGCGGCTCGATCTGGTTCTGCACCCCGTCGAGGCCCGCCATGAGCATCGCCGAGAACGCCAGATAGGGGTTCGACGACGGATCGGGACAGCGGAACTCGATGCGCTTGGCTGCCGGCGACTTGCTGTAGACCGGAATGCGGACGGCAGCCGACCGGTTGCGCTGGCTGTAGACCAGGTTCACCGGAGCTTCGTAGCCGGGAACGAGACGGCGATAGCTGTTTGTCGTCGGGGCGGCGAAGGCCAGCACGGCATGGGCGTGCTTCAGCAGGCCACCGATGTAGTGCCGGGCCATGTCGCTGATGCCGGCGTACCCCGATTCCGCGTAGAACAAAGGCTTGCCGTCCGTCCACAGGCTCTGGTGCGTGTGCATGCCCGAGCCGTTGTCCTCGAAGATCGGCTTCGGCATGAAGGTCACCGTCTTGCCGTATTGCCACGCCACGTTCTTGACCACGTACTTGAAGAGCGTGACGTTGTCCGCTTGCCGCAGCAGCGTGTCGTAGCGGATGTCGATCTCACCCTGGCCGGCAGTGCCCACCTCGTGGTGGTGCACTTCGACCGGAATGCCGAGATCGGTGAGGACCTTGGTCATCTCCGAGCGCAGATCCTGGTAGTGATCCGTCGGTGGTACCGGGAAATACCCTTCCTTGTACCGCGGTTTGTAGGCGAGGTTGCCTCCCGGTTCGTCGGCGCCGCTGTTCCAGGCGCCCTCGACGGAATCCACCTCGTAGAACGCGGTATGCCGCCGCTGATCGAAGCGGGCCGAATCGAAGATGTAGAACTCGGCCTCAGGGCCCCAGTACGACGTCTCGGCGATTCCGGTACCGGTGAGGTACTGCTCGGCCTTCTTGGCGACGTAGCGCGGGTCCTTCTCGTACGGCTGCCCCGTGACGGGATCGGCGACGAAGCAGTAGAGCAACAGCGTCTTGTGCTGCATGAACGGATCACCGACCGCCGTCGACGCATCCGGAATCAGGATCATGTCCGACTCCTGAATGTCCTGGAAGCCGCGGATCGACGAGCCGTCGAATCCGTAGCCGTCCTCGAAAGCCGACTCGGTCAGCTCCGTCGCCGGGATGGTGAAGTGCTGGGTCTGTCCGGGAAGATCGCAGAACCGAAGGTCGATCATCTCGAAGCCTTCGTCCTGGACCATCTTCAGAACATCTGCAGGCGATCTCGCCATGGGCTAACTCCTCATATCGACGCCCAATCTGCGAGTTTGTACCGGCAGGCCGTTTCCGTCCAATTGCCGGAATGTGAACACTGTGTTTCGACACCGGGAGGGGCGGATTCATGTCGTACGATGGACCGGTCCAGGAGGTCATGGGTTCATGGAGAAGCAAGAGGAATACGTCCTTCGCACGGTCGAGGAGCGGGGCATCCGCTTCATCCGGCTCTGGTTCACCGACGTTCTCGGGTTCCTCAAGTCGTTTGCAATCACGCCGGCGGAACTGGAGACGGCCTTCGAGGAAGGCATGCAGTTCGACGGCTCGTCGATCGACGGCTTCAGCCGGGTGCAGGAGGCCGACATGCTGGCCCGGCCCGATCCCACCACGTTTCAGATCCTGCCCTGGCGTCCCGATCAGTCCGGCGTCGCCCGCATGTTCTGTGACATCGCCCTCCCCGACGGCCAACCCTTCGAGGGAGACCCCCGCTGGTCGCTGAAGCGCAACCTGGCCCGGGCATCCGACATGGGCTACACGTTCTACGTCGGCCCCGAGATCGAGTACTTCTACTTCCAGGACTCGGGACCCGACCCCGTCGTCCTCGATCGGGGTGGATATTTCGACCTCACGCCGCTCGACGTGGCCCAGGAGTACCGGCGGCGGTCGATCATGGTGCTGGAACAGCTCGGCATCCCGGTCGAGTTCTCCCATCACGAAGTGTCGCCGTCGCAACACGAAATGGACCTCCGCTACACGGACGGTCTCTCGATGGCCGACAACATCCTCACCACCCGCCTCGCGGTGAAGGAGGTGGCGATGGAGCAGGGCATCTATGCCACGTTCATGCCGAAGCCTCTCGAGAACCATGACGGCAACGGTCTCCACCTGCATCTGTCCCTCTTCGAAGGTGACCAGAACGCGTTCCACGATCCCAGCGGCGAGTTCGGGCTCTCCAAGGTGGCCCAGGCCTTCATCGCCGGCCTCCTCCACCATGCCCACGAGATCACCGCCGTCACCAACCAATGGGTCAACTCGTACAAGCGGCTGGTCGCGGGATTCGACGCCCCGACATACATCACCTGGGCCAGGAACAACCAGTCGGCCCTGGTGCGTGTGCCCACGCCCAAGAAGGGCAAGGCCTCCTCGACCCGGATCGAGTACCGGGCACCCGACCCCTCCTGCAACCCGTATCTGGCGTTCTCGGTGATCCTCGCCGCCGGCCTCGCCGGGATCGAGCAGGGGTACGAGCTGCCCCCGGAGATCCCCAACAACGTGTTCGATCTGACGCCGATCGAGCTGGCGGCCGCAGGGATACGTCATCTCCCCACGTCGCTCGAAGACGCACTCGACGCAATGGAGCAGTCCGAACTGGTGGCGGCTGCACTCGGCGAGCACGTGTTCGAGTGGTTCCTCCGCAACAAGCGCCGCGAATGTGAGCGCCACGCCCGTCACGTCAGCCGCTGGGAACTCGAGGAATACCTCCCGATTTTGTGATGCTCGTTGCCGTCTTTCCCGCTCAGCCGACACCGGCCCTCACGGAGGCGCTCCTCGCCGCCGGATTGCGGCCGGTGCCGGTGATCGACGCAACCGATGTCGCCGACCGGGAGCCGCCCGACGGCTGGAGCCTGGTCGTCGTCGAGCTGTCGACCGACGATCCGACCGTCGGGCTCATGGTGGCGCGCCGGGTGCGTGAGACCTACGCCTACCCGGTCCTGGTGGTTGCCGACCGCACGCAGACCGCCCGTCTGAGCGACACCGGTACCGCCGAGGACTTCATCCTCACCCCGATCGACATCGAGGAGCTGCGGGTTCGTTCCGGGCGGATCGCCCGGGGTGGAGACGTCGAGAGCGGCGACGAGGTGTTTTCGTTCAAGGACCTCGAGCTCAACCTCGCCACGTACCAGGCCGTGGTGGGTGGCGTCGCCCTCGATCTGACCTTCATGGAGTACGAGCTGTTGCGGTTCTTCGTGGCCAACCGGGCACGGGTGTGGACCCGGGAGCAGATCCTGGCCAAGGTCTGGGGATACGACTACTTCGGCGGCTCTCGCACCGTCGACGTCCACGTCCGCCGCTTGCGCGCCAAACTGGGCGAGGAACGTGCCAGCTGGATCAGCACGGTTCGCAGCGTCGGGTACCGGTTCGGGTGACCTAGAAGCAGACCGATTCCTGGTGGTCCGGATCGGGAGCCAGTTTGGCGATCACCAATCCGTCGACCCGATATTGCAGGGTGTTCTCGTCGGTCAACACGACGAATCCGAGCACCGAACCGCCCCATCCGATGACGGAGGACACATCGACGGGCTCGCGGGCGCCGACCCAGAAGACCCCGTTCAGCGGCCCGATGGCAGGCAGCCCACAGTGGGTCCAAATCGGATAGCCGTATTCGACCCCCGGCTCGATCGTGTCGCCCGGGCCGATGACCTCGAAATCCAGATCGGGAGCGGCACCCGTATCGAGAGGCACCGCTCCTTCCACCCGGTCGATCATCGAAAGCACGGCCGCAGACCCGGAGGCGTGTGCGACGGCGAATGCGTCGCCTACGGACATGCCGTGTGCTTCAACGGGGTGATCGGGTTGGTCGATGTCGCCGGGCAGCAGCAAACGGCGCCACTCACGACCGTTCGGCGTGACGAGGACGGTGGGCACGCTGCGCCCACAGTCGTCGGGATCGGCGTAGCACCACGCCGCCCCCGCCTTGTAGCCCACATTGGCAACGGAGACCAGGAAGCCGTCCAGGACGTGGAACCCTTGGAAATCGGCGAACCCGTGGCTCACCGCATCGGTGGCGAAGTCACCAGGCTCCGTGGTCAGCTGCCACGGCCCGCCCCGCTCCGAAACCCAGGCGCGGGACGATCCGACGGCAACGGCAACGTCCCCGAGAAGCGCAACGTCCCCGACATGGAAGGGTCCGATTTTGCTCCTCGTCCATGCAACGCCGTCGGGCGACCGTAGGACGTAGCTCTCGCCCAATTCCGATCCCCAGGCCACGATCTCACCGTCGAATGAACGGACGCCCTCGATCCACCCGGACACGAACTCGAAGCCTTCCGACAGGTCCTCGAGTGAGCCGTCGCTGGTCAGCCGCCACACTTTCGGCTGTGCAGTCCCCGTCGAGCCGTCGTAGATCGCCCCGGCGAGAACGATGAAGTCTGCGACGGCCGCGCCGCCGGAAGCCCGGGCGCCGGGTGCGAGGTCCTCGAGCCGGATGACAGACCAATTCTCGGCGTCGGGCGACCGCCACACGGCGCTGTACGCGGTGTCCGCCCCGTCGGGCGTCTGCGTGTAGATGTCGCCGATTGCGACGTATTCCCGGCCGGTGACCAGGAGGTCGGTCACCGCCACCTGCAACTCGCCGCCGGGCCCCGAGAGGATTGCCGTTTCCCGCCACGCGCCGCCATCGGGCGAGACGCGCACGGTCGGCCGACCGCGCCCGGAGTAATGCACGGACATGAACCCGAGCGGTCCGTGCGTCATCGTGATGTGTGCCGTTCCGGGCAGACCGAGGTCGAATGAGCGCCACGGTGGTGGTCCGCCGCTCGACGGCCACCGGTACGGCGCTATCACCTCGGACGTCGTCGACGGCGGCGCGGGAGGTGCCGTCGTGGTCGTCGTGCGGGTGTTGTCGGGCGCCGGCTGCGACGTGGACGTTGTCGTGATCGAGGTGCCGGCGGGATCGGCGGTCGTTCCGGATCCGATCGGCGCCGCGGCCCCGCACGCCGACGCCACCAGCGCGCACAGCAGGACGGCGGCGATGCGCCGAACCGTGAACCCGGGCTGCCGCACTACCGATCCTCCCTCGAACGCATCACGGGAGAGACGCTCGGGCCTCGCTCCAGGTTCCCCGAGGAGCGCGCGTCAGGCGCCGCTGGGGCGAGCAGCCGCCTGCAGGGCCCGGTACACGTAGCCGAGCGCGATGAGGCTGATGCCGGCGGTGACCAGGACACCGACGATGAACACCAGCAGCCCGGCGATGTTCAGGGCGAGGAGCGCGAGAAAGAAGAACAGGAGGTCGAGTTTGCGACCCCTGGTGAGCTCGGCGCTGCGCTGCAGCGATTCGAGAGCGGCGTGTCCCTTGTCGATGACGTTGAAGCCGTAGAACCCGAACGTGATTGCGAGGTAGACACCGGGGATGATGAAGAACACCAGTCCAATGCCGACCCCGATCCCGAACAGGATGGACGCGACGACGTACGACACCAGCTGTTCTCCGGTTGGAAAGAAGTCGTTGATGTCGAACGTCTCGCCGTCGACGATCCGCAGCGATACCCGCAGCCAGCCCATGGCGATGATCGACCCCACGATCCACCCCAGCACCTGCCATACGAAGTAGCCGAACGCGCTGTCGATCGTGCGAGCGTAGAGGGAGAAGAACCCGTTCACGGCCACCACGATGAGGGCCGCTATGAGGAGTGGGCCGATGTTCTCCTTGAACTTCTCCCACCCGAATGCGATGGCGTCGCCGATGGAAAAGGCAGGGGCGGACTGTGGAGTGGTCATGAGCCGACGCTACTAGGCGCCCGCCTGCGATCGTGGGTTCCTAGCCCGCAGCTTCCCAACACGTGACGCCCTCCGGGCCGACGGTTGCGGCGTGCGGCGTTCCCGCCGGAAGGTCGAGCCGGTCGCCGGGGCCAAGCTCGAGGTCCCCGTCCGGGGTGTGGAACACGATCGACCCTGCCACGCAATACAGAACCTTCCGATACGCGTGCTCGTGGCCGGAGTACCGGAATCCGGCGGTGTTCGACCAGGCCCGGGGCGTGAGTCCCTCAACGTCGAAGGCCGCTCGCACCCGTTCCTCGATGGACCGTGTCACCAGTCACCAGTCACCAGTCGGTGCACACCACCTCGACCGATCACGGTGCGGAGCTGGCGATTGACGAGCGCTTCACGCGGGCCGCGACCCGTTCTTGGGTCGGGCGGCAGCCGCCTCCCGGACCGGTGCGACGCAGGCACCCGACCGAGCGTTGCGAAGCCGGTGAGCACTGTTGCTATCCGAACTCGATGCCCTGGGCCAGCGGCAGATCTCCGCCCCAGTTGATGGTGACGGTCTGGCGGCGCATGTACGCCTTCCACGAATCGGAGCCGGCCTCGCGGCCGCCACCGGTCTCCTTCTCGCCGCCGAAGGCGCCTCCGATCTCGGCACCCGACGTGCCGATGTTCACGTTGGCGATGCCGCAGTCGGACCCGACGTGCGACAGGAACGTCTCCGAGGCCCGCACCGAGTTGGTGAAGATCGCCGACGACAACCCCTGGGTGACTCCGTTGTTCACGGCGATCGCTTCCTCGACGTCGTCGACCTCGATGACGTAGAGAATCGGCGCAAACGTCTCCTCGGCGGTGATGGGTGCGTCCTTGGAGATCTTGATGATCGTCGGCTCGACGAAGTGTCCCGGGGAGCCGATATCGGCCTTTCCGCCGCCGTACAGCACCTCGCCGCCTTGCTGTTTGGCGACGTCGACCGCCGCCAGCATCGTGTTGACGGCATCCTCGTTGATGAGGGGCCCCATGAGGGTCGAGTCGTCGAGCGGATCACCGATCCGCACCTGGGCATACGCATCTACCAGGCGCTTCGTGATATCGCCGCTGATCGTCCGCTGCGTGATCAAACGGCGGGTCGTCGTGCACCGCTGCCCGGCGGTGCCGACGGCACCGAACAGCACCGCACGGGCCGTCAAGTCCAGATCCGCGTCGTCCATGACGACGATGGCGTTGTTGCCGCCGAGCTCGAGCAACGATCGTCCCAGCCGCTTGGCGACGGCGGTACCGACCTTCTCTCCCATGTTGCACGAACCGGTTGCCGAGATGAGCGGCACCCGCCGGTCGTTGATGAGCGTGTCGCCGACCTCCCGGCCCGAACCGATCAGCAGGTTGAAGACGGCTTCGAAGCCGGATCCGGCCATGACGTCGTGACAGATGTGCTGCACGGCGACGGCACAGAGCGGCACCTGGCTCGACGGTTTCCAGATCATCGTGTCACCACATACCGCGGCGATGAAGGCATTCCACGACCACACCGCCACCGGGAAGTTGAACGCGGTGATGATCCCGACCGGCCCCAGCGGATGCCACTGCTCGTACATCCGGTGCCGTGGCCGCTCCGACGCCATCGTGAGTCCGTAGAGCTGTCGCGACAGACCGACGGCGAAATCGGCGATGTCGATCATCTCCTGGACCTCGCCCTCGCCCTCCGCTTTGATCTTGCCCATCTCGAGCGCAACCAGCGCCCCCAGCGGCTCCTTGAAGTCCCGTAGCGCGTCGGCGATGGCGCGTACGTACTCCCCGCGTTTGGGGGCCGGCAGCATCCTCCACTCGGCGAACGTCTCCTGCGACGTCGCAACGATTCGCTCGTAGTCGTCGAGGGATGCTTTCTGGACCGTGGCGAGAGGTTCGGTCGTCGTCGGATTGAAGCTGGTCAGCGAACCCCCGCCGGCATCGAGCCATCCACCGGCATAGACGCCCCGGTTGTCGTCGGAAAGGCCGAGGGCGGAAAAGATCTGATCACGGTTCATGGTTACCTCCGTTCCTGAGCCTATTACGGCCGGGAACGCCCGGCGTCGCCCTCTAGCCGTCCCGGCCAATGGCAGAGCACTACGACGTCATCGTGGTCGGGGTCGGCGGCATGGGAAGTGCTGCCGTGCACCACATCGCCCGGCGCGGCCGGCGGGTTCTCGGGTTGGAGCAGTTCGACATCCCGCACTCCCTGGGTTCGTCGCACGGGGTCAACCGCATCATCCGGCTGGCCTACTACGAGCACCCGTCGTATGTACCGCTGCTGCGGAGGTCGTTCGAGCTGTGGCGGAAATTGGAACGCGACGCCGGCGAACGTCTGCTCGTCGTTACCGGCGGCATCGACGCATCGCCCGAGGACGGGCAGGTGTATCAGGGTTCGCTGCGGTCGTGCCGTGAACACGGACTCGACCACGAGGTGTTGACCGGAACCGAAGTCAACCGCCGCTTCCCCGGGTACAACCTGCCCGCCACACACCGGGCTGTTTTTCAGCCCGACGCCGGTTTCGTCCTCTCCGAACGTGCGATCGTGGCCCACGTGACCGGGGCGCACCAGTCGGGAGCGGACGTCAGGGCGCGGGAGTCCGTTCGCAGCTGGACCGCAGACGGCGACGGCATCGGCGTCACGACCGACCGGAGCGAATATCGCGCCGGCAAGCTCGTCATTGCCGGCGGGGCGTGGGCGGGACGTCTCGTCCCCGGGCTGGCTCCGGTCGCCGTGCCCGAGCGTCAAGTCCTGGCGTGGTTCCAGCCGCTCCGCCCCCACGACTACGAACCGGATTCATTCCCGGTGTTCATCGTGGAGGTCCCCGACGGCCAGTTCTATGGATTTCCGGTCTACGGCATCCCGGGCTTCAAGGTGGGCAAGTTCCATCACCGCCACGAGGACACCGATCCCGATGCAACACCCCGGCAGCCGGACGCAGCCGATGAAGCACCGCTGCGAGAC